>NZ_JADDIL010000076.1:0-48338 GCF_020826795.1 Microtetraspora sp. AC03309
CGCTCCGCGCGGCCGCCGGGACGCTGCCCGCGAGGGAGATGCGCGGCGTGAAGCCGGTCGCCGAGGTTCTGGCCGCGTTCGGCGATGATGAGAAGCTGCTGCCGGGGGAGTTGGCCGAGCGGCTGGGCTGGTCGCGCGGGAAGGTCGCCGAGGTGCTTGCGGGGGTGCCGGTCCGGCAGCTGTGGCGGGACGGGGCGAACATCGGCCGCGGCTATCAGCGGGCGGACGTAGCCGGTAGAGCAGGCTGTTAGGGGCCTGATAGGGCAAGGGCCCGCGCTATGACCTAGCGCGGGCCCTCACGCGTTCTGAGCTGCGACCTAACGGCCATAACGCCAGCTTCCGCATTGTTGAGGATGGCCTCAAAAATGAGCGCAGGGGTACGCGCTGCGGCGTACCCCTGTGTTCGAGGGGGTCGACCCGGCCTCGTCGACAGCGTCGACTACGGCGAGATCAGGAGTTACTCAGCCAGCACGTGACGCAGGTAGAAGTCCGGCTTGGCCAGGTATCGCCGCCAGTGGTCCACCACCTGCAACTTCTCCCACTCGGTGGCGTGAATGCCCTCTCCGTTGAGCTCCAAGATTTGAGCGCCGGGCAGGCTCGCCAGGATCGGCGAGTGGGTGGCGCACACGATCTGCCCGCCTTCCTTGGCTACATGATCCATGAGACCGATCAGCCGCAGGCACGAGTTGAACGACAGCGCCGCCTCGGGCTCGTCCATCAGATAGAGGCCCGGCCCGGACACCATGCGGTCGAGCACGGTGAAGAAGCCCTCGCCGTGGGACTGCTCGGTGAGGTCCTCATCCCAGAAGCCAAGCCGACCGGACACGTTCTGTCCGAGGTTGAACAGCGTCTCGGCGCGGAAGAAGAACCCCCGCCGCTTCAGCCGGGGCCCGTGGAGCAGCCGCAGGCCGGCGACGGTCAGCTCCGGGTCGACGACTTCGCCCAGGAGCGTGGTGGGTCCGCGGCTGGCGTACTTCGTGCCGGCCTTGCCGCCTTCGGAGTTGATGCCGCACGCGTCAGCGATGGCTTCCACGATCGTGGACTTGCCGGAGCCGTTCTCGCCGACGAGGAACGTCACGGGCGCGGTGAACTTCAGACCGCGGCGGGCGAGCTGCTGCACAGCGGGGAGGGTGAAGGGCCATTCGTCCGGGACGCGGCCGGGAACGCGCAGGCGGCTGAGCAGCACGCGTTACCTCCTCTTGGCAGGTTGCAACAGGTCTGCCGCGTAGGCCCGGACGGGACCAGAGAGCGTCGGATAGTCGCCTCCGGTCGCCCGGTCGAGGATGTGCGCCGCAGCGGAGAGTTGCGCAAGGCGGCCGGTCGGGGTGTCGAGCAGGTCGGCAAACGTCTCATGGACTCGGGCGGCCAGGTCGGGGATCGGGAGGCTGTGCAGGTAGAGGACGGCGGCGCCGTACCCGGCCGGCGCGGTGCCCCAGTACTCCCAGTCCAGGATGTGCAGTTGTGGCTGGGTGAGGTTGGCCCAATGCAGATCGGTGTGCTCCGTCCGCAGCACAGGCGTGGGAGTGTCGATCGACTGGCCGTAGAACTCCTCAACGCGGCGGACAGCGTCGCGCGGGTCATGGTCGCCACGCATCGTCGGCGTGGCCGCGAGGACGTCGAGCGCACCGCGCAACTCGGACCACCAGGCGGCTGGCAGGGCGACGGGTGCGGCCAGCTCGGGAGTGAGAGAACACGGCTGATCCGGCACGTACGTCAGCAGTTCACCGTAGATCACGACAGGCGGCTCGGCCCATTCGACACGGTCGATCAGGGCCGGTTTCGGGACGCCGATGATCGCGGCGGCGTCGCGGTTGCCGAACCACGCTTCGCCGCCTGCCCAATCGTCATGTTCGGCTGTCGTCCGGAGCCAGAACCGGCCGCCCTTGGCGTGGGCGGCCGATCCGATGGTGCGGTCACGCCAGCCGAACACGACGGGGCCGACCGGGGTCACGCCGAGCCGTTCCGCGGCCTCGAGGAGGATGCGGCGCAGGAAGCGGCGCTGCCCGGAGTCGGCAGAGCGGGTTCGGCTGGTCACGTGCTATCACTTCTCCGGCTTGCACCTGTCCGGGCCGCACTTGTTCGGCACGCAGTTCAGGCCAGGATTACACACCCGGTCTTTCGGCGCGCACGGCCCACACGAGTATTTCGGCGCGCAGTTCCCTGACGGCCCGCAGTTGTTGGCGGGCTTGCACGATGGGCTGCACGATGGGCTGCACTTCGGGTTGCACGTCTTGGGGGCGCACTCACCCATGGTGGTGGTGAACTGTCCGCGCAGGTCGCCGATGACCCGCGCGAACGTTTCGCTTGTGGCGATGTCGGCCAGGGACATCTCGCGGACGTTCCCGACCGGCAGCCAGCGTGAGAACACACACGGCCACACCTCGCCCGAGGGCGAGATGGCGATCTTTCGGTCACCACACTGCCCACAAAGCTGCTCGACACCGGGCCCGTTCTCGCGGACGCCGCGGCCGACCTCGCGCAGGTCGTCGTAGCCGACGTCGGGGACGCCGAGCCGCTCCAGGAGGGCGATGCCCTCGCCGGAACGCTGCCCGCCGAGGACGCCGATCACGCCGGCGCGGAGTGGGATACCGAACTCCTGAGCACGGGCGATGTTCTTCGTCGTGACTTTCAGTGTCGGCCGCCGGGTGATGGCCTGGTGTTCGCTGGCATCGTCGGAGTAGTACGAGGTGGCCAGGCGGACGCCCGGCTGGCGGAACACCTGCCACATGGCCGGGGTGACATGGACGAGGTTGGTGTAGATCTCGACCTCGACAGCGGCATCGAGCGCGTGACGGACGAGCATGGGCAAGTCGGGGTGCAGAGTCGGCTCGCCGCCGATGAATTGCACCATGGACACGCCCAGGGCTGCCCCTTGGTCGATGACGCGCATCCAGTCCTCGCTGGTCATCGTCCCGTGCGTGCCGTTCGGGCCGCTGGAGGCGTAGCAGTGGCCGCATTCGAGCTGGCACTTTCCGGTGATCTCCAACCACATGAAGTCGATCACGGCGCGTTCCTTTCAGGAGAGGGGAAGGAACTTGTGGTGCCGCGGCCCCGGGGTGGTGCGCGCCGCCGTCCCACGGGGGAGGGACAGCCGGGTTCGCCCCGGGGCCACGGGGTGTGCCTGGCAGACCCCGGTGTCAGGCCGCTGGGCGTGGGCCGGACGGAATGGAAGGCGCGGGGTCTGCCAGAGAGCGGGGGGTTACGTGGTGTGGTCGCAGTCGTGAGGGGCGGCGGCCGGAGCATCGACGGCCGCGGTCGGCATGGTGTCCGGCCGGCGGCGGTTGGCCATCATCTCGGCGACCGTCAGGTGCAGCCGCAGCATGAGGTCGTACATCAGCGGTCCTCGCTATCAGATGGGGTTGCGCATCGAGTCCGGGATGGGATCCGCCGGCGGATGGAGTTTCATGATCTTCGCGTGCCGCTCGGCGACTCGGTCAGCGGCGGTGATCGGGTCGGATGCGGGACCCTGCGCCATTAGCGGCCCGCGGGCGTCGCGTTCGCCGGTGGGCCACCGGTACCAGCGGCCGTTCGTCACCACGAGCAGGCCGTGCGCCACGGAGACGAAGGCGACGCGGTCGCCCTGGTGGACGTCGGTGAGGATCTCGTGACGGAGGCGGAGCGCCCGTTGGAGCCGCCGCGCGGCGGTCGCCGCCGGGTTTCTGTCCGCCTGCGCCGTCTGGGCGGGCAGGTCTCTCACGACGGCGAGATAGGCATCCGCGCGCATCATCGTGGCCGTGCCGCCGCCCAAGGTGGGGGCATTAAGGTAATTCACGGGTCAGGACAGCCTTCCTGATCAAGGGTCCGTCAGACGCGTGCCGCGCGTTCTGGCGGATCCGCCTTTTCCGCTGCCGGGCATTTCCCCGGTCAGCGCCGTGCTCCGCCCATGATGGGCACCGAATGGCGCGGATTCGATACCGAGGGTGTATATCGGCGGCGTATTGTCGCGGCTATGAGCCGGTCGGCATCCTGGACTGATGTCCGTCTACGCGCCGCGTGGGCGCGCAGCGACTGGGCTGCGGTTTTCCGTGAATACCGGCGGGCGGCCGGAATTTCCCAGTTAAAGCTGGGCGAATTGGTAGATATGCCCCAACCGCATGTGTCCTCTATTGAGAATGGACGCAGACAGATCACCTCAGCAGACGTGATCGCGCGGATCATGAGGGGATTGCAGGTGCCCGAAGAACTCGGCGGGGTCGCACGCAACAACGAGGAACTGGCCGAGTGGGCGCCATCCCCGGAACTGAGGGAACGGATCGCGCACGCGCACACCACCGGCCACACGGACATCCGTACCGCGGACTGGATCGGCCGAGTCCTCGCCGAGCACCGCCGCGCCGAAGACAACGTCGGCGGCCGCGACCTGTGGCCCGTCGTCCGCTCCCAGCTCGACACGGTCACCCGACTCATCCCCGGCACATCCGGCCCTACCGCCGACCGACTGCTCGTTCTCGCCGGCGAACACGCCCACTGGCTGTCATGGGTCGCCGCCGAGCACGGCCGGTACGGGCCGGCACTCGCCTGGCTTGACCTCGCGCACGGGTGGGCGGCCGACGCCGGCCACGACGACCTCTCCTCATGGGTGATGCGGGTCCGCTCCTACTACAGCCTCACCCACGGGGACCCTGCGCGGGCTCTGCGTACCGCTGAGACGGCCCGCCGCCCGTCGTCGCTGTCACCAGCTGCGCTGTCGGTGGCGACGCACACGGCCGCCATGGCAGCCGCGGCGGTCGGCGAGCGGGACCAGGCACGCAGGTTGGCGGATGAGGCGTTCGAGCTGGCGTTGCGGGCGCCGGAAGCTGAGGAGCGGCCGGACTGGCTGTACTGGCTGGATCCGGTCCGCGCCCGGCTGCATCACGCGGACGCGGCGTACGCGATGCGGGACTGGCGTACGGCGGCGGACGGGTTCCGGGAGGCGTTGCCGAGCCTGGCGGAGTACCCGAGAGATCACGCCTATTACGAGGCGCGACTTGAGGACGCCCGCCAGCGGGTCTAAGCCCGCTCGGTGTTGATGATGACCGCGTCCGTGCCGCCGTGGTGGTCGCGGATCGCGGTGAGCATTTGGCCGATGCTGGGGCCGTAGCTGTAGTGCTTCCCGTTCAGCTCGAACCCGTCTCCGGTGTCGGGGAAGGTGAACTGGTTCCGCTGCTCGCTGCCGGACTGGTGTTCGCCGGTGTCGTCGAGTAGGCGGTAGGTGATCCACATGTCCACGCTGTACCTCCGGTCGCCCGGGTCGGATGGCGTACGGAGTTGAGGCTATGACGTACGCCACACGCATGTGAGGGATTCAGCGGATCTTGACGGACCAAGACATCTTGAAGCCTGCACGGCTGTAACGGACGTGCAGGCGGCTGACCAAGCTTTTTCCCGGCGCCGGGAATTAGGTATTTCGGACAAAACGGAATCGACTCCCGCAGGTCTGCGGGAGTCATCGACCGAGGCCAGTTGTGGCCGAGACGGCCACAACCGTTCCCTTGGGGGGAACGTTTCGTTCCCCCTGCATCACGCTGGACATGACGATGCCCCGCCGCTCGCGAGGGGTTACGGGCTTCCCCGTTTTTGAGGCCACCTTCGAAAACGGGGAGCTGCATATCCCCAAGGGATATGCAGGGGTACGGACTACGCCGTACCCCTGCGCCAACGCTAAGGCGTGCAATCCCGGGCACGACGAAGCCGCCCCTGCCCACCCGTGAAGGGTGAGCAGGGGCGGCTCCTCGAGGGCGCGGCCTACTGGGCGCGCCGGATCCCGGTACTTCTCGCTACGGCGTAGGTCGGCTGGGACTTCCAGCCGAGCAGGACACCGGCCGTCGGCCACTTGGCCTCCAGCAGCCGCACCAGCGTGTAGAACGCCGAGACGAGCAGCGAGCCGAACGCGAGTGCGGACGCCTCGACGGGCAGGTCGATGCCGAAACTGGCCAGCCACGCGGCGAGTGTCGGCACCCAGGCGGCCACGTTGGTGCGCAGCCAGGACACGAACCAGTCGGACAGGGACATGGGCCCCTCCTCGGGGGGATGGCCGCCCTCATTTCGGGGCGGAAAACAAGAAGACCCGCCGCGTATGGGCAGGTCAGGGCAAGTGTGGAAAAGCCGGTGATAATATCGGCGGCTTTTGAAAGGTCAGTTCGTCTCGTCGATCTGGCCCGGCTCGGGCTCGCCGGTCGCTGGCGGCCGCCAGGACCACGTCATGTCCCACGTCTGCTCGTCGACCTGGCCGGTGGCCTTGAGTCCGGTAGCGCGCTGGTAGCCGCGGCACACCGCGAGGGACTGCGGGCCGTAAATGCCGTCGACGTCGATCGTCCAGCCGCGCCGCGCGAGCTTCTCCTGCCAGAGCCGGACGTCGGCGCCCCGCATCATCGGCGAGGTGACCCTGAGCGTCCGGCCGGGCCACTTCGGGATCCCGTCTTCCAGCACGATCTTGATGAGGTCCTCCTTCGGCTCGGCGGGCTTGCCCGCGACGATCGCCTTCGCCCGCTGGATGATCTCGGCCTTCTGCGCCACGATCCGCGGGCCCGGGCAGGACAGATGCTTGCCCCAGGCGGGGCCGCCCATCGCGTGGTGCCCGAGCCCCCGGCCGGACGGCGAGGTCGCGATCTGGAGCGGCACGCGGTGCACCTTGTGAGCCCACGCGAGGACCTGCGCGCACCGGTCGAGCTGCTCGTCGGTGAGCATGTCCCCACCGTGGCCTTCGTTCTCGATGCTGATCCAGTGCGGGTTCCCGGCGGCCTGCGTCCAGGCCTTGTCCCGGGTGTCCACCCACTGACGGAGCGCACCGGCGCGCCCGGTGCCGAAATGCGACGAGGCCTGCGCGCGCTCATTCCGGAACCATGCGTCCGTTCCGGCGAGGGTGCCGGCCATGATGTGCAGCACCACGCCGCGGACCTCGACCTGGCCGCCCCGGGTGTAGTTGACGTCGATCGGGCACCACTCGGCGCCTGGCATCCGAGCCATGGTCAGACCTCCTACGGGTTGAGCTTGAAGGCGATCACCAGCGCGGCGCCGACGATCGTGACGATCAGGGAGAGCCCAGCGGCGAGGAGCGCGCCGACGACCATCCGCCGGTCGGCCGTCTTCTTATCCCGCTCGGCCTTGAGCTCCTCCCGGAGTTGCGCAATGTCCTCCACCAGCCCGGCCCGGTGCGCCTCGTACAGGTCTCTGGTCACCATCTGAGAGATGGTCTGCGCGACCTCGGCGAGGCGCCGGTTCAGCTCGGTGTCCATGCGCTCCAGCGTCCGGGCCAGCTCGTAGAGCGTCGGCTCCCCTGTGGTCGTCACCAGACCCCCTTGACGGCGGTCGCCCACCAGGCGAGGGCAAGGCGGCCTTGCTCGGTCCGGGCCAGGTCGTCGAGGGTGCGCAGAAGCACGCGAAGACGGCTCATCCGGTCAGCCCCGCGTTGCTGTTGCGGCGCTGACGGGCAGCGACCAGCGCCGCAGCTCCGCGCCCGAGCGATGCCGACGTCAGCTCGGCCCCGGCGGGGACGAGCTTCGGCACGTCCCGAGAGAAGCCGAAGACCAGCGGCCGGCGAAGTGCGAGCGCGGCCTTGTCGGCTGCCTTCTCGGCCGAGTCGATGAGGAACTCGTCCCGCGCGCGTCGAGCGGCGACCCGGCGGGCGTCCAGTGGGCCGCCCTCGAGGAGTGGCGCGAGCGGATGCGCAGGCGCTTGGATGTTGCGGCCGAGGCGGAAGCGCGCGGGCAGCGGACGCTCTTCGGCGGTGCACTGCTCCTCGTAGACGTCGATGACCTCAGACCGGAAGTCGAGCGCGGCCTGGCGGTCGGCGCGCGGGGCGTGCTCGTACCGCATCAGATGGGCCCGCACGGCGTCAGCGTGCGCGAGCATAATCTCCCGCCGCTCGTCGTAGGGCATCCGCGGCGTGCGCGGGTCCGGCATGTCGGCGAGCGCCGCGACCACCTTGTGCACGCCCGGGTCGGGGCTCTCGAGCGCGAGGGGGTCGTCGAGCTGGAACGGGGGCAGGTGCAGGATCGTGTCGACGATGCCCTCGAGGTCGTCGACGTCGAACCCGTACGTCGCGCACATGCTTTCCAGCCTGGCGTGCGGGATGGTCATCCCGTTGTTCACACCCGTGCCGCCCTCCGGGTGCGGCAGGTCCGGCCAGTGGAAATGCAGCCCCCACGCGGGATGCACGTCGTCCAGGTCGGCCTGGACGTTCCCGAGCGCTCCCGAGTAGGACGCTTCGCAGTCCCAGATCTGCCCGAGCTCCATATGTATCTCCTGGTCAGTGGCGGAAAGAGCACTGGTAGATCGCGACGGACTGGGCGATGGACCAGGAAACCGTGTACCGGTCGTTGGAGGAGGCGGTGATGGCCCACTCGACCTTGCCGTCCGTCGTGCTGCCGGGCCGGAAGCCGATGATCGGGCCCATGTTGCTGTCCATCGTGTGGGGGTAGACGATGATCCATCCGAGGTTGGATCCGCCGATGGTCGTCGAGCCCCACAGCAGGCCGGCGTTGGACGCCAGCGACCCGTAGTCATCCCACTTGCCGAAGTGACGGCAGATGTTCTCGCCGAATCTGAAATAGTTCTGCGATCCGCCGTCATTCCGGTACCCGAATGAGGCAGCCTGCGATCCCCAGTCGGCGAATCCGCCGTTGTTCCCGGTGCCGTCGGGGTCGCGGATCTGCATGCGTACGGACTCGCTGCCGAGCTGCAGCTCGGCCGAGGCGGTCCCGGCCTGGTTCACGCCCGAGGTGATGCTGAGTACGGCCTCGCCCGGATAGACCGTGTCCAGGGATCGGATCTTGGAGACGTTCCCGCCACCCGAGGCGGGGATCAGCCAGATCGCCGGCTTATCGTCGCCGGCCGGGTTGATGATGATCCGGTGCCCGGTGAGCGCGGCGACGGTGACCTCGGCGGCCACGATCTTCGCGTACTTCACGTGGCTTCTGGCGGCGGTCATCGCGGCGAGGACCGTACCGCGGAGCCGCTGATACTCCTCGGCCCAGCGGTCGGTGAACGTGGGTACGCCGGTCACGGGGTTCTTGCCTCCTCCAGAACCAGCCGGGCGGTGTCGCTGCCTTGGCCGCGCTGCTTGGGGGTGACCTCCATGCCGACGACACGCCAGCGGGCCCGGAAGCTCGGCGACCCGTCGGGGTTCAGCGGGTTGAGTAGGTCGACGATCGTCACCTGGACGTAGTTGCCGAGCAGGTGCGGATGGATCGGCAGCGTGTCGTCGAACCGCACGGTCAGGTCCGGTACCCGGACGACGCCAGAGCGGGTGTCCCGCCACCAGCGCGCGTACGCGTCCAGTGTGGCCACCTCGAGCACGCCCTGGTAGTCGAGGGTCTGGTCGAGGTATGGCCAGCCCGCGCCGACGAAGTCCATCGCGGTCATGATGTTGCCGAGCAGCGCCTCGGAGGTCTGGGTGATGTCGTCGTTGACCGTGTCGCCTCGGCCGCGCCAGCGGGTTCCGGTGTTGAGCGCGGACGCACCCACGCTGTAGGCGAGCAGGTTGCCGGGCCTGGACACCTCCAGCTCGGTCAGCGGGTCCGTGGCGGGATCGGCGAGGTTCGGGTATCCGGTGACGAAGTCGTGGACCGGCCGGCCGCCGACGCCGAGCGAGGTGCGGACGATCCACTCGAACCCGCCATCGACGGACGCGAGCTCGGTGAGGCGTTGGCCGTACGTCGCCGCCTCCGAGGCGAGATAGGTCCGGTCCCGGAGGACACCGGAGAGGGCGCCCTGGATGCCGATGCCGAGGTCTCCGCCGGGCTCGGCCTGCATGTCCGCCACGAGCGCGTGGGCGATGTCGATCTGGTCCTCTTGGGCGAACGCCAGGTCGTCCCAGATCGTCCGATGGTGCAGGTAGGACGCGATCTGCGCGCCGCGGATCTCGATGGTCCCGCCGTCGGTGCGATCGGATCCTCTGGTGGTGTCCTCCCACACGATGTAGGAGTCCCAAGGCTCCTCGTACGTCGGGCCCTGGTAGACGTCGCAGCGGACGCGCCCGGACCCGGCAGGCGGCGGCCATTCGAGCGGCGCGGGAAACACCTGCCGGACGCGTTCCGCCTCGCCCTTGTTGGTCACCTGGATCGTCGCCGAGAACGAGCCTGGGACGATGATCTGCGACGCGAACTGCGGCTTGTCGAGTTCGAGTGTGGTGATCGGTACTCCGGTGAGGAGGTCACAGAACTCGTAGATCCACGCGGACACGGCTCACTCCCGACTACATCCAGGCGTCCCGATGGAGGACGTTTGCGACGGGCACGGCGCCGCCTGAGGCCGCGTACGTCAAGGTGCTGACCCCGCGCGGGAAGACGAACAGCTGCGGCGGCACCGAGTCGGCCGTGCGGCCAGCGAGCACGTTCGTCTCGCCGTTCCACAGCGCGCGGCCGGCCTTGCAGTCGACGTCGATCCACTCACCCGGGCCGAGAGCGATGTTGAAACCGAGCTTCCGGCCGGACTGGACGATCGTGAAGACCGGGTTCGTGGCCGGGCCGTTGATCCGCAGTGTCGGGTGGGTCGGCGTGTTTCCAATGTTCGTCACCTGGATCGACGAGCCGCGGGCGAGGTCGGCCGTCTGGATGTCGATCCCGTACCGGCGGGGATCGCTGCATACCCACTGGACCGCGATCTGCCCAAGCCCGAGCCTGTACAGCTTGTCCAGGGGCAGGGACCGGTTGATGACGTGGCCGTAGACGAGCCGTGTCACCCCGTCGAGGGTGCGGATCGCGAGCGGCAGCTCCTCCGCCCCCTCGCTGATTGGGGTGCCCTCGACGAACGCGTCGACGTAGTCGGCCATCAGCGCTTTCGGTGCCTTGAGCAGCCCGGTGAAGGTGACGAACCGCTCCTGGCCGTACTTCGATCCGGGCCAGGAACCGTGCTGTGCCGGCTTCGGCATGTTCCCCGAGTCGACGCCGGGGGTGTCGTCCCAGCCCGCCAGGCCGAGCAGCCTGTACGGCGTGCCCCCGCCGAGGAGGTAGCCGTCGTATTCGAGCTGGCCGTCGCGGGTGATGAGCGCTCCGGGCAGTCGGGGCAGGTCCAGGATCGGGGGCAGCACGGTCGCGGCCACAGCGAGCGGCGGCGGGGACACCGTGGTGTCGACCGGGATGACGACCTTCGGCACAGGGACGGAGACGACTGCGGCGACGGTGGCCGGCGCCGCTGTGGTGCCGCGGGCGATCGTCGGCGCCGGGATGCTCACCGTGGCGGCGATGGAGGGTGCGGGGACGGTGGTGTTGCCGCCGGTGAACAGCGTTGGCGCCGGGACGGACACCGTGGCGGCGACCGTGGCCGGTGTTGCGTTCGCGGATCCCGATACCACCGGGGCCGGGAACGTCGCCGCCGCCGCGAGTGTGGCAGGGGTGACGGCTTGCCCGGTCGAGACCGTGGGTGTCCGCACGGTGGCGGTTGCGGCGAGCGCGGCCGGTGTGGCCGTGGCGGGCTGAGACGCCAGCGGACGGAGCTCGACGCCCACACCAGCCCACGACCCGCTCACATCCGTGGACGTCACCGACGTGCTGACGACCGTGCCGGATGACGGTGTCGTTGCTGCCTTGCGGACGACGATGAAGTCCAGCACCACAGCGGACGAGGCTGTGGCCTCGTAGGTGTCGGTCGACGAGAGCGTGTCCGCGCCCGTACCGGTCCCAGCACCGAAAAGCATCAGCGAGTTCGCCACGGTGCTGGTATAAACCGTCGGCGACCAGGTGAGCGAACTTGTGGCGCTTGCCGGACCTGCGAATGTAGCCCCGACCGGGCTGGCTGTGTCCGCACCTGTCGCGACAAAGACCTTCAGGCTGGCCCCACCCGTGGCGCTCCATGCGGCCGTGACCGTCATCGCCGTGGACGTTGTGACCACGGCGGTCGCGATCACGATGCTGTTGTTGGTCAGGTTGGTTTTCGACGACCGCTGAGTGAACGTCAGGCTGTTTGAGCTGGAGATTGTTACGGTCCGGCCTGACCCGCCCGAGTGCGTTATGACGACGAGGACGCTTCCGGCCGGGGGCGTGAACGAGGCCGAGGTCACTGTGGTCCCACTCGTCGAGGCGATCAGCGGGCTCGACGAGTCGATCGCGATAGCCATGTGTCACCCCCCTTTCACATCAGCGGGTCGGCGGGAGGGGCGCCCAGAGTCGGACGCGGCGGCTACGGGACGATCTGGATGGTGACCAACCCATTGGCGTGCGGCTGGATCCTGAACAGGCCGGACACCGTGCTGTAGTCAGCGCCGAAGTTGATGAGCGCGATGGCCTGGTCGAGCAGCGCGTCCGCGTAGATGAGCGCCGCCCGGGCGGCGGTGATCGTCGAGGTGGCCCAGTCGATGTTCCCGCTGTTCCACTTCAACGTGCCGGCCGGGGACTCGGTCAGCGTCGGGGAGGGGAGGAGGGTTCCGCCGGCGGTGTAGCCGGTGCCGGACACTTCGTTAGCGTTGTACGGCGCGCTGCCGTAGGCCGTGTCGCTGCTGAAGTTCGGGGTCACCGAGTTGTTGAACATGGCGACCTTGTGCGTGGTTGCGTCCAGGTCGATGTCCAGATCGGACGTGTCGAGCATGTCCATCCACGTGGGGACGTACAGCCCTGATTTGGTGACCGCCATGTCAGTTCGCCCCTCCCTGGACTGCGACGCCGCCGGGCGTGATCGTCACGCTGCCGGGCTCGGAGATCACCGCCGTCGCCGTGGTGGCGTGCTCCTCGCGCGCCGCCTCCAGCGCCTGGGCGGCCGCCCGATAGGCGGCCTTGGCCTTCGGCGTCTTGTTCTTGAGCCAGGCCGCGCGGGCGGTCTCCAGCTCCTCCGTCAGCGTGCCGACGCGCTCCAGAGCGTCGGCCTGGGCGCGCAGGCGCGCCGCCTCATCTGCTGCAGTACTCACGGCTGCCGCCTCTCTGTGGTTGCGGTGCTGGTGGCCAGGTGGGGGGCGCGGATCGTCACGTCCTGGCCCGTGGACACGCCCATGGAGGCGGAGCGCTCCCGGACCCGGTTCCCGACCCCGTCCTGGACGGTCTTGTAGCGCTCCCCGGTGGAGAGGTGGCCCTCGTCGATCACCCGCTCGGTACGGACGAGCCCAGACGGGTTGAAGCCGACGCCCTTCGCGCGCAGCCATTCGCCGTACGGCACGCCGCACGCCGGGTCGTATCCGGGCATGGGAGGACCACCTCTCGTAGGGGGATGGGGGATTAGTAGCCGGCGGCGTGCGCCGAGAACCACATGTGGTTCGTCACGGCGGCCGGGCTGAACTCCTGCGAGTAGAAGTTGTTCGTGATGCTGGGCTTGGACGACTGGGAGCCGTCCACCAGGCCCGGCGTCGAGCTCGGCGAGGGACCGCCAAGGCTCGCCAGAGCGGGACTGGACGACACGCTCGGCAGGGGGATCGCCGTAGCCTTGGCCTGGTCGACGAGCTTCTTGAGCACGCCGGACATGGCCGCATCCAGCGTCCCGGCCTGGCCGACGATGCCGCGAATGAAGCCCAGCATCGTGTTGTCGCCGATCCCCATGAAGACACGACTGGGCGACTTGACGCCGAGTTCCTTCTTCGCCGCGGCGACGACCGCTTTCGCGATCTTCGCCATCATGGACTCGGTCTCCTTGAGCTGCCCCTGAAGACCCTTCAAGAAGCCCTGACCTGCCTGCTTGCCGACGTCGTACAGCGCGTCCGCACTGTTCTTGCCCATCTGCTTCGACACCTTGTCGATCTGCTTCTGAGCGCGGTTGATCGCCTTGATCTCCGCTCCGTCGGCGCCGACCAGCATGTCCGCCAACGCCAAGCCCTTATCGGGCCCGGCCTCGATGATCTGGCGCAAAGTGGTCTTGTTCAGGCCCATTTTCGCGAGCTTCTGGATATCGGACGCGAACCGCTTGATCGCGTTCAGCTTCGCATTCAGCCCGGCGACGACGTTGCTGGCGTCCGCGCCCTCGCCCAGGCCGAGGTCCGTCACATTGGCGAAGTCGACCATCTGCTTGGCGATGTCGGACGCGTACTTCTTCGCGTCCGCGATCGCCTGGATGATCCCCTCGCGCTTCTTCGCGACGTCCTGGAGCCGGGTCGTCTCCTTGCTCACCCACTCCACGAGCGCGTCGGGGGCGGAGGGAGCGGCCTTGAAGGCGTCCTTCACCATCGTGAGCATCCCCGCCACAGTGGTGCGGGCCTTCTCCTGGTTCCCGCGGATGCCGAGGACGAAGCCCTCAACCGTCCACGCGCCGATCTGCGCGAACACCCGGGACGGGGAGTGGGAGTCGATGACCTTCTTCGCGGCGTCGATCGCCATTCGGCCAAGCGACGTCACGGCCGACACCGCTTCGTTGATCTTGGACTTGATGCCCTTGATCAGGCCATCAACGATCGCCTTACCGACCCCGACCAGCCATTCGTTGGCCTTCGACATGGCCTTCTTGGCGGTTGAGCCCCAGTCCTTCAGCGTCGATTCGATCTTGCCGAGGTTCTCCCCGGCGCGCTTCTTCATCTGATCCCAGCCGCCGCCCCAGTCGCCGACGATCTGGCGCATCACGGTGTCGGCGATGTTGCGGATGTTGGCCGTCGCGCCAGAGAAGATCTGCTTGATCCCCTCCCAGGCGCCGGACCAGTCGCCCTTGATGATCGCGGTCGCCGTCTTGAAGATCCCGCCGATCATGGTGAAGAATCCGCCCACCGCGGACTGCACCTGATCGAGGGTGGCCGTCGCGCCGGTGAGGATCTCGTCGCCCCACTCGTCCCAGATCGCGCCGACCAGGTTCGTGAACTCCTCGACGGCGCCGAGGATCCCGCCGAACGTTGTATCGAACTTGTCCTTCAGCTCCTGGAGCTGCTCCTTGTGGTCTTCGACCCAGCCGAGCGTCTTGTCCTTGATCGCCTGGAGCTTTTCTCCGACCGTGTCTGCGAGGGACTGGAGCTTCGCGCCGATCTCGCCGCCGTCGAAGCCCTCCCACAGGTCTTCCAGGGCGGGGAGCACCTTGTCGCCGATGAAGGTGACGACCTTCTGCTCCAGGCCGCGCTTGAACTCCTCGAGTTTGTTCGCGGCGGTGTCGTGGAGCTTGTCGCCGGCGTCCTTCGCCGCGCCGCCGACCTGACCGATCCCTTCGACGGCGGTGGACGGGTCGAGGGCGTAGAGCGCACCAGCCATGTCTTCGGCCTTGGTGCCGAACAGCTCGACCGCGACCGCGTTCCGCTTCGCCGGGTCTTCGATGTTCCGCAGCTTGTCGAGGACGGTGTCGAAGGCGGCCGCTGCGGTAGGACCGCCCTTGGCGAACTTCGCGACCATGTCGTCGGCGTTGAGGCCGAGGTCCTTGAAACCCTTCTTGACGTTGTCGCCGCCTTTGACGGCCTCGATCGCGAATTCCTTGATCGTGTCGGTGATGACGTCCGCGTCCCGGGCGCCGGCCTTCAGGCCCTGCTGGATCAGGCCGAGCGCGGTCTTGCCATCGAGGCCGATCGACCGGAACTGGGTGCCGTACTCATTGAAGGAGTCGAGGAGGTCTTCGCTCTTGTTGAGCCCCATCTGGGTGCCCTTGACGATGATGTCGAAGGCTTCCTCGGCGTTCTTGGCGAGGCCGGTCCGCATGAGCTGGGACACGGCCCGGGTGACGGCGCCGACGTCCTCGTCCATGATCGTGGCCACGTCCATGGCGCGCTTCGCGACCTTCGACAGGGACTTCTCTGAGGCGCCGCGCAGCCCGTCCATGTTCTGCACCACGGCGCGGATCGCATCCGTGACGTCGCCCATGGATTCGCCGTACGCCGATGCGTAGACCTGGCCAGCGACCCGGCCGATCTTCTCGGACTCGGCAGGTGTAGTGCCGAGCTGCGCGAACAGCTTCTGTTTGGCCGACTCGGCGTCCATCGCCGAGGTGAGGCCGTCCATGATCTGTTGGCCGATCGCGGCGCCAGCGGCGATCCAGCCGAGGCCCTTGAGCGCGGTCATCAGCCCTGACCCGGCGCCGCGCATCCGTGGGCCGCCGGCACCCTCCAGGCCGTCCCCGAGGCCCTTTGCCGCGTCCTCGCCGCCGCGCCGGGCCTTGTCGTCTAGGTCGTCGAACGCGTCGTCGATGGCCTTGTCGAGCTCGGCCGCGAACTGGTCGGCCTCGTCGACCATGCTCGCGAGGCTGTCGTCGAGGGCCTTCTCCAGCTTGTCGAGGTCGGCGATTGCCTGCGCCGGGTCCATGCCGCTCGCAAGCTCGGATTCGATCTTCGACAGCGCGGAGGAGACCGTCGACTCGATCGAGGACATGGAGCCGTTCGTGGCCGACTGGAGCTTGTCGAGGCCCTTCCCGGCCGCGTCGACCCCCTTGCCGAACCCCTTGTCCTCCAGGTCGATGAAGCCGACCAGCTCACCGATCGTCATCCTGCCCACGGGAGCCTCACCTCCCATGCGCGATCAGAGAGTGCTGATGAACGCCTGCGCCTGCTCGCCGACGAGCTCGATCGGCTCGTTGTCGACGATCCGCCGGTACATGGACGACTCGGGCAAGAGCCCGGCAAGGTAAACGGCGAACTGGCGGTGGGTCAGGTTCGCGAGTTCTTGCGGCCCGATGCCGTACCGGGCGCGGAAGTCCGCTTCGATCGCCCACCAGAGCCGCCGCCTCCGCCGCTCTTCTGGGTCGAGCTCTTGGCTTTTCCCGACTCCATCTCGCGCACCAGCTCGTACGCCTCGCGGAAGCTTGTGGGCTTGCCCTTGCCGTTGGCGTAGCCCCACATGAGCACCACCTGGATCTCATCGTGGGTCATGCCCGCCTCGACCCAGGCGTCGAGGACGTCGACGCCGAACAGGTCGGCGAGCAGCTGCTTCATGTCCTCCTCACTGGAAGACCGTCGGCGCTGCTCCGCGCGCCGGTCGAACCGGAGCGGCAGGTCATGAGGGACGGCCACGGTGACGCCGCGGATGACCTCCGTGGCCGGGCCGCCGCGCTCCGCCTCTTCCTCGCGCTGGACCTCGGCCCAGAACCCGTCCCAGGATGCGTACGCCTTCGCCTCGTCCTGGCCGTCCTGCTCGTCGTCGAGGTCGTCCTGCTTGGCCATCAGACCACGTCCACGAGGGTCGTCTTGCCGCTCTTGGTGATCGTGGCCGACCACGAGGTCTTGTCGTTGGGGCCGCCGCCCTGCTCACCGAGGCTGAAGGTCGCGTCCCAGACGCGCCACTTCGCGTCCATCGGGTGCCGGAACCGCACCCGGCCGAGGGAGTCGTAGCCGACCTTGTCCTCGCCGGCCATCTCCTCGACGCGGGCGCGGCCGGGCTGAAGGGCTCCCGTGAGGTGGTCCTTCTTGGCCTGGCCCTCGAGGGCGAGGGATGAGCCCCTCTGCATGATTTCCTGCTCGTACGCGCCCTCGCTGTCGTAGTCCGTCGTGTCGACGGTCTCCTCGTTCTCGCCCGGGTTGTGCGTGACGGTGGCGAGGTTCTCGATCCGGAGCCAGGTGTCCGGGGTGTCGTCCTCGACCTCGATGATGATGTCGCGGGCGTTGATCTTCCGCTGCGTCATGAGTAGCTACTCCTGTTCGTACTCGGCCGGCTGATCTCGCAGCCAAATGGGGGTGTCCGGCCGTCAGGCCGGGTCGAGGACGGCCACCGTCACCGACGCGTCGGCGCCCGCGTAGTTCAGGTGCACGGAGCCGTCAGCCTGCCGGTACTCGTCCCCGAGCGGCGGCAGCAGACGAGCCTTCCCCGCCGCGACGGTGAAGGTGGCGTCGCCGATCGGCAGCGCCTGGCGGCCGACGGTGCCCGGCGTCGGCACCGTCACGGTGAGCGCGGTGTCGTCGCCGTTGCTGATCCACACCTGCCGACGCGACCGCCACGGGAAGCTGTTGCCGTCCGCGATGTTCGCCGCGCTGCCGGCGTCGGGGAGGACGGCCCCGGCCGCGCCGAGGGCGACCGGCGTGAGTGCAGTGCGTGCCATGGATCAGGTCTCCTCGGGATCGTCGGGGCGCGTGTGATTCACGGGTAACTCCTGTTCGGGGACGGTCTGCTGATCTCGCAGCGGAGGTTGACGGTCCACTCCGGGCGGCCGGACTGGTCACGGCCGATGTAGATCGGCCCCGACTGCGTGCCGATCACGTCCTGCAACCAGGTGCCGCCCGCCAGCGAGCGGGAGCCGATCGCGTGGAGCTCGTCGTAGACGGCCTGTGCGTCCTGCTCGGCGATCCGCGCGTCCGTCGCGGGCCCGCGTACGCGCACCTGGATGGACGGCTCGTCGTAGTCGTCCGTGGCGTCAGACTCCGCCCCGCCGTACCGGGCGACCGCCATCGCGCGATCCGGCGACGTGGGCAGGACGGTCAGGAAGATCGTGCCGCCCGCTGTCCCGTCGACCTTGTAGATGCCGAGGCCGAGCCCTGCGAGCAGCTGCGCGAGCTCCTCCAGGAGGGTCATTTCAAGCCTCTGCTGAGCTCGTCGGCGACCATGGCGAGCATGGCCCGCCGCTCGGTGTCCATGGGCTGCTCCAGGAACTTCGCCTGCTTACCCGGGTCGTGCTTGAGCTCGAGGTCCTCGTGCTGCTTCACAGCGTGCTCGCCGTCGAACGACACGGCCCCGGTCAGTTTCTTCTCGTCGACGGACGCGGTGGCGGATCGCACCAGGCTCAGATCCTCGACCGGAGTGATCTCGACCGCCTTGTCCTTCAGGTGATCGACCGCCCGGCGCAGGCCTCGCGCGGCCGCTTTCCGCTCCTGCGCCCGGATCCGGTCGCCGTTCCACTTCACCCGGACGTACTTGCGGCTCACGTCAGCGTCACCTCCAGGTGATCCATCCCGGAATCGGTGGGGCCCTCGCGGGTGGCCACCGTGATCACGGTGGCCTGGCGGCCGGACGGCAGGGTGACCCGCGACTCGGTGGGGATGACGGCTCCTGGGTTGAGGTAGACCGTCGTCTCGGAGATCACCTCATCGCCGGTTGCGGAGCGGACGAGCTGCCGCTTGTCCTCCACGTATCCCGGGTAGGTGACGGTGCCGCCGTACAGCGGCCCGGCCGGGCCAGCCCCCTGGTACGGCTCCACCTGCACCTGGTGGGGCAGCATGTCCGCCGGCAGGCTCACCACGGCCCCCTTCGGGAGGACCGGACGCTGTGGACACGCACCGCCCAACCGGCCCGGGCCAGGCGGCGCATGTCCCCCTCGGTCAGCTCCCCGGTGCCCACCGTCTCGGTGGCGAAGGTCTCGGAGTAGCTGCCGAGCGTCCTGGATCGCAGCGCGCCGGGGTTGACGTAGCCGCGGGCCGCGATGCCGAGCACCACGGCGCGGACGTCGGTCGGCACCTCGGCGAGGCCGTGCGTGTAGGTGACGACGACCTTCTCCGCCCACATGCCACCGCCGCGGCGTACCGCACCGTCGGTGCACGAGGCGGGCCCCGGCGCGCGGATCAGCTGGTGCCCGTGCCGTACGAAGTCCAGCCCGTCGACCAGCGGCATCGACGAGGTGCAGTAGTCGTCGAACTCGACCACGACCAGGGGATGGGTGTCGTCGACGACGACCGGCCACTGGGGCAGGTTCAGCACCCGGTCGCCGCCGGTCAGCTCTACCGTGTCGGTCTCGACCGGGTAGATGTGCTGACCGGTCGCCGACCGGACCAGGGCCGAGGCGTCCTCGATGAGCGCCTCGGCCGCCTGCTCCTCGACCGACCCAGAGGCGAAGGTCGTGCGCAGCCGTACGGCGAGGTCAGCCGGCTCGGCGAGCGGGGGAAGTGCCACGGCGACCTCCTCAGCTTCGGCGCGGCCGCCTGGTCTTGGCCGGCTGCTCCCGGGTGTCGTCTTCGGTGATGCCGAACACGGCCGGCAGATCGGGGAGCGCGGCCGCCATCTCGGGGTCGTCGACGACGGCCAGGCCGTCCCGGAACCAGACGATCCCGGCCGCCGTCCGGATCGGCACGTCCCCCGTAGGGAAGCGCTCGCAGCGGAAGACGCTCATCGTCAGGCCCCGGCGGGCGCGGTGACGTTGAGGACCTTGCCGTGCTTGCGCTCGTTGCCGTACTTCAGGCCGATCTCGCCGTACACCTGGCGCTTCTCCGACGCGCCGGTCCTGCTGAGCTCCTCGACGAACAGGAACCCCTTGCCCGGGATCGGAAGGAACCTGGGGGCGCACTCCTCGAGGGAGACGACCGACAGCACGCTGGTCGGCATGTGCCGGTCCAGCATGATGTTCAGCACGCCGAAGTCCGTTTCGATCGTGGTGACCCGGACTCCGGCGATGGTGCGGCTGGTCTCCTGGAAGTTCTTGTCCGTAATGAAGATCTTCGTCAGGGCCCGCTTCAGGGTGGCGTTGCACATCAGGGTCGCGGTCTCCGACTCCTGAATGCCGCCGTTGTCCCACACGTCCTGCATGAGGTCGATCACGATCGGTTCGGTCAGTGCGGTCGCCTTGGTGACCACGGCGCCGCCGTCCGTGCTGAACGCGATCACGGTCCCGCCCGGCTTGGCCGCGACCTTGAAGGTGTTCGTCGCCGAGGACACGACGTAGTAGAGGGTGTTCGGCTTGAGCACGCCGACCGCGCCGCCGGTCAGCGACGACACGGCCACCGCGTCGCCGTTGGCCAGGCCGTGCGCGGCGATCGTGAACGTCTCGTCGTCGGCCTCGATGACGGCGGTGCCCACGAGGGTGCCCTTGGTGACCACGTTCGTCTCCGTGGCCTCCAGGATGCCCCTGGTGCGCCGCGCGGTGGCGTTCGTCCCGGGGTTGGCGAACGTGCCCGTGATGAACGACTTCTCGATGTCGCGGGCGATCTGCTTGAGGTTCTGCTCGATCTGCCAGTCCAGTTCGTTCATGACCGGGTTGGACCCGCTCACCGAAACCGCGTTGGCGTTGTTGGAGCCGGTCGAGGCGTACTGACCGGTCGCGGCGAGCTTGGTGTAGGAGAGCTCGATCGCCTCCTGGTGGATCTCCACCACGTTGTGCGCGTTGAACCGCACCCGCGACTCGGCGGTGGGCGCGTTCGCACCCTCCACACGCTGCCGGGAGTCGTCGGCGTCGCGCAGGTCGTAGCCCTGCCAGGTGAACAGGGTCGCGTCGGCCGCCTCGCCGCCGGTCAGCCCGCCGATCGCGGACAGGAACGGGGTGTCCGCGGGGGTGACGGCGAAGAGCTCGCCGACGTAGTTGGGCAGGCCGAAGGTCGTGCCCTGCCCGGTGATACCCGCCATGGGGTGTCCTCCCTACTGGGTCGGGCACGGCCGGACGGCCTGCCCTGATGATTACTTGCTGGGCTGCAGCATCAGCTGCGTCTTGAGCTGGCGCGCGGTCTTCCAGTCGCCCTTGGACTCGGCCTCGCGGATCCGCTCCTCCAGCGTCGGCTGCTTGCCGCCGCCGCGCGGGCCGCCGTCGCCGCCACCCTCGAAGCGGCGGCCGCCGCCGGCCAGGTGCGGCTTGTCCTTCAGCAGCGCCGCGAGGGCGCCCTCGATCGCCTTGACGTCGACCTGGCCGTCGGTGATGAACTCGTCGACGCGAGAGGCGAGCCGCAGCCGGGCGTCCTCGGGGTCGGCGAACTTGCCCGCGGCGAGGACCTCGATCTTGTCCAGGAGCCGCTCGCGCCGTACCTCGGTCAGCACCTCGGTCCTGGTCTCCTCGCGGGCCTTGGCGATCGCCTTCTCATTCTCGGACTGCTGGTCGGCCTGCGCCTTGTCGAACGCGGACGCCTTGGTCTTCAGGTCGTTGTAGTCGGCGTACTTGGCCCGCTCGCGGGCGAGTCGTTCGGCGACGACCCGGTCAAGGTCGGCCTGGGTGAAGGTCTTGTCCCCTCCGCCGTCCTGGCCGGCGTCGCCCTGGCCGCCGTCGCCGCCCTGCCCCGTGTCTCCTCCGTCGCCGTCGCCGGACCCGCCGAGGACGGGCCACACGATGCGGCCGGACGGCAGCACGCCGATGGCGCGCAGACCAGTACGAGGGTGAATGGGCAGGTCAATAATGGTGTTCATGTGATCTCCGTAAGCCCGTCGGCAGTACCTACCGGCCTTGAGCGCGGCCGTGGCGCTTCCCGCTGGCGCGGTTTGGTGGTGCACGGAATGCACCGTTTTGGGTATCCGTCCGGATGAATCCGGGCGAAGTCGATGGGGGCCGCCGTACGGTGCGGGCATGCACCCCCCGCAGCAGCCTCAGCAGTGGCCACCACAGCAGCCTGTCCAGCAGTGGCAGGGATACCAGCAGCAGCCGTACGGAGGTCCGCCTCTGCAACAGCGGCGGCCCGCGCCGCCACCCCCTCAGAGGCGGCGCGGGCCGGGCATGTGGATGATCGTCGCTGCGGTCGTGGTCGGCCTCGCCATGGTGGGCGGGATCCTCCAGGCCGTCAGCGGGTCCGGGGAGAAGCCTGCCGCGCGCGGGACAGCAGAGCCGTCAAGCACGCCGCTGGCGGTGATAGCGATCCCGAAGCCTGACGCGCAGCAGACGGAAGATCTCCTCTACGGGCTGCGTCAGATCGACAAGGAACTCGACCGGGCCCGCTCCATCGACCGCGCCCGGAACACCTGCTCTGATCTCCTACAAGGCGAGGAGCGAAACAAGGTGGTCGAGAAGACGCGGCTACGGTTCGACGGCGTGGCCGACATCGACGTGGCCGACGCGGAGGCGATCGTGAAGCTGATCGAACAGGGCGGCTGGTGTCGGTCCTAGCCGTCCAGTTGAACCATGAGATAGCCGTTCGACCATCCCTCGGCCACCAGGGCGCGCACGGCGTCGGCCTCGGTCGCCCCTTCGCGGCCGCGCCGCCATGCGCGTACGGCGGCGGCCGCCGACTCCCCACCCGAGTAGGTGACCGTGCCGTCCGCGGCGAGTTCGGCGCGAGACACCTCATCGCCGGTGCGGACGGACACGATCCTCATGGTCGTCATGGCGGTCACCGTACTCCCGCGATCAGGTTCCGGTCACCGTTCGCGTGCCGCTCCAGGACGTCGAGCATCCTGAGCGAGTAGTCGAGCCAGTGCCCCCGGCCAAGGTGCGTGAAGTCCTCGCGGAGCTCCTCCAGGCGGCGACGCACCTCGGCCACATCCGCCTTCGTGAGCGGGTTGGCCTTCGGCTTGTCGGTGTCGCGGTCCTTGTAGTGGGCGGCGAAATCCGAATGCACCCACTCGAAGGTCGGTTTCATGCCCGGCTCGATGAACTCGCCGAAGGACATGCCGTGGTCGATCGGGATCAGATGCCCGTCGCTGTCGAGCATCCAGTTGCCGGCATTCCTGTCGACGTTGTTGGTCAGCAGGTCGAGCAGACCCATGATCTTGCCCTGGGCGGAGTCCGGCACGTTGGTGAACCGGTCGCGCAGACGCTTCATCATGCTGCCCTCGTCCGCCGTCACGCCGTCCTTCACGAACTTCATCCAGATGGAGGTGGCGTCGTTGCGGTACACCTGCGGCGCGCGGAGCCCGAGCTTCCGCGCGATCAGTGAGGCGGCGTGTTCGGCCGCGGCGTCCTGGGCGTCGGCGAGTCCCGTACGGGCCCGCTTGCGGATGGCCTTCGTGCCGTCCGCGAACGTCACCAGCTCGGTCTCGGCCGACGCGCCGCCCAAGCGACGAGTCTCGGTGACCTTCTGGGTTTCGACCTGGCGCGCGAGGTCCTCCAGGCCATCGAGGGTCCGGTGGTAGGGGCGGGCGCCGACCGGCACCGCGTCCCGCCGCGCCTGCTCGGCAGCCTGGCGGCGGGCCGCCTCGGCAGCTGCCTTGCGGGCGCGTTCCTCGGCCGCGCGCCGAGCCTCCTCAGCGGCCCTGCGTGCTTCCTCCAACTGCCGGCGAGCCTGTTCCTGCGCCTGCTGCCGCAGCTGCTCGATCCGCTGCCGCAGGTCGGCCGGGGACGGCTTGGCAGCCGCCGCGGCCGCCCGCTCGCGCCGCGCGATCGATCCCTTGTCCAGGTAGCCGAACTTCTGCAGCAGCCGGATCGCCTCGTCACGGTCGCCACCGGCGTCTTTGTAGATCTGCTCTGGCATAGGGCGGATCGGGGCCTTGCGCTTCGACGTCGCTCCCATGCGGCGACCAGCGACGCCCCGTTTGGTCGTGCCTTCCGTGGTGACCAGACGGCCGCCGGCGGTCTGCATGCCGCGGCGGGCGTTGACGATCTGGCCGATGTCGGCGCCGTCGCGGATCGCCTCCGCTCCTGCCTTGCCGAAGGCGCGGGCTTGGTCGGCGGGGGACATGCGCGCGAACAGCTCGTCCGGGCTCGCCGGCGCGGGCACGTCGTACCCCTGGCCGGGCCGGTGCACCCGGGGCACCATCTGGCAATCGCATTTCGGATGCCGTTGGAAGCCCGTCGACCAGCTGTACTCTCTGCCGGCCAAGACAATGCACCGCGCGCACGCGGGCGAGCGCACGACGCGCACGTACGTGACGAACTGCCGGTCGGCGGTCATGGCTACCGAGGTCGCGACCCGTCCGGCGTCGGCCGTCTCGGTGGCCAGCATCCGCGTCAGCGCCGCCAGCCCGGCCCGCAGCGCAGTCGGGTCGTCGGCGCCGACGGCGAGCAGCCGCGCGGTCTGCACCGCAGGCATCATCAGCAGCGAGGCGAGGTCCCCGCCGTCCGCCGTGGTGCCAGCGAACGCGGCCGGGTCGACCATCGCCGCCGGGTCGGGCTGCACGCCCATGCTGTGGGCCAGGTCGGCCACGTACGGCTGGGCGCGGGCCGCCGCCGCGTGCTGCGCGGCCGTCAGCACGCTCGCTACCTTCCCGGCGAGCGGCCGCCACGAGTCGAGCACAGCCGTCGGGTCGACCTGCTGCCAGATTTCCTGCCCCGCTACGGCGGCCTGCCGCGCGAGCTCGGCCTGTGTCCGGTAGTGCGCGGCGGCGACGTCGTCGGTGGCCATGGCGACCTCCCCGAACTAGAAAGGATTTCTTTCCAGTTGGCTGTGACCAGGCACCTCGGTGATGTCACCGAAATGGTCAGACGTCCTCGGGCGGGCCGTCCTGCTGGTTGTCGCTCTCGCCGTCAGCCTGCTGGTCGGGCTTCGGGCCGTAGAGCGCGGCCAGGTCGCCGGCGAGGATCCGGGATGCCGCGTTATCGCGCATACGCCGCCACCGCTCGATCTCGTCGATGTCGGCGCCGTACCGCTCCCACAGCGCCTCATCCGGGACGCCGATGCCCTTGAGCTTCACCAGCGAGTCGACGAGCTCGGCATCGGAGCGGGACTCGGGATCGGCCCACAGCACCGTGCCGGTCTTGATCGCCTTCGCGCGCTTGTCCTCGCCCTGGGCCAGCGCGACGAGGCGCCACATCTCCCGGATAGCCTCGCCGAGGTACACCTGCCGCTCACGCACCCTGCTCACGAGGCCGGTCTCGGCCGCCTTCAGGGCGTCGGCCGACATGTTGGCCATCTTCCCGATGAGGTAGTGCTGCGGAGTCCGGGTCTGGGCAGCGATGTGCCCAACCGCGACCTCGATCACGTTGGTGTAGTTGGCCAGGTCAGCGGCAGTCCACTCGCCGATCTTCGCGTTTGGGTCCTCCAGCCAGACGACCCGGTCGACGGCGTACTTGGCCAAGTCGATCGGCTCGTAGGCGACGATCTCGCCGGTCGTCTTGTCGAGGATCGGCTTCTTCGGCACGTCCATGCCCATGATCACGCGCTGCGGGAAGGCGGCGAAGTCGGACGCCGTCAGCAGGTGAGACCACAGGAGGTTGACAGCGTCCTGCAGCGGGATCACGTTACGGATCTCCGACACCGGGTCCTTGGCCAGGCGGGAGCGGTTCGGCAGCTCCACCATCGGCACGACGCCCATCGGATTCTTCTGCGGGTTCGGCTCGCCGGGCACCTCGCGAAGCTGCCACCCTTCGCCTGCCAGGCTCACGGTGCCCGCCACGATCAGCCCGGACTCGGTGCGGCCATCGACCACGGGCACGCTCAGCGCGGGCTTGACGAACTTCCACACCTCGCCGGGCAGGTAGAGGGTGGCGTACTCGTTGTCGTCGTCGCGCCACTTCTTCAGCGCGGCCCGGCGCCGTCGGCGCGATCCGGGTTCGTAGCCGACGATCGTCTCGCCCGGCGCCTCGAACGTGACCTCGGGAGTCTTCTCGTCGTCGAGGTTGCCCCACACCAGGACGTGCGTACGGCTGGCCGTCAGCGTGTCGACGAACGCCAGCCCGGAGTCGGCGTCGAGTTCGTTCTCCAGCCATACCCGCCGCGACTCCGCGTCCGCCAAGGCGCCGGTGTCGGCGTCGGTTCCGGTGCCGAGCCGGATCCCGCGCACGGTGAGCCGCTCGGCCACCGAGTCGACGACGACCTGGCACCAGTTGTCGGCGAAGTAGGAGAACAGGCCGCCGAAGTACTGGCGGAACTGCGGGGAGGCGAACAGCAGGTTGTGCTCGCCGTCGTAGTACGACTCGGCCCGCTGCTGCTCGGGCTGTCGCCGGTCCAGCTCGCGAGACAGCTTGTCGAGGAGGGCCAGTGCTTCTACCGCGGTTGCCATATCGCCCTCCTCACGCCGTGTGGGCCTGGTAGGTCTTGGGGACCGGGCGGCGCAGGTAGCCGTCCAGCCCGATCACGCACGCGGCGATGCCGTCGATACGTGCCTGGGACTTGAGCCGCTCCGGCTTGACGAGCCGGTAGTTGTCCTGGCCGTCGTCCCTGACTTCGGCGACCGAGGCCATCCACCGCGCCACCGGGTTGCCGCCGTGGTGGAACCGTCCGGGTCCGGCCTGCTTGCCGCTTCGGCCCATGAGCCGCTGCAGCTCCTTGACGGCGGGGGACTGGCCGAAGAACGTCTGTGCGACTGGCACGACCTCGACGCCTTTCAGCGCCTTGTCGATCTCCTGCACCATCTGGCCGGCGAACATCCGGTCGTAGCCGATCCGCTGCATGTCCACCCGTCGGCAGTCGGCCAGCACTTCCTTTTGCACCGCGGTGTAGTCGATGACGTCGCCCTCGGTCGCGGTGATCCAGCCCTCCCGGATCCACTTCGATAGGGGCACCTGCAGTTGCCGCTCCAGGTCCTCGACTCGATCCCCGGGCACCCAGAACCGCCAGAACATGTCCAGCTCGACGCCGGGCTGCCGGGACTCAACGCCCATCCACCAGGCGGTCAGGTCGGAGACCGCGGACAGGTCCAGGCCGCCCCACGCGCGGCGGAGGTGCCCCCGCTCCATGTCGCACATGCCGGCCATCGCGTCCCACACGCGCACGTCGATGAGCCTCGACTGGCCGCGCATCCGCCGGTTCAGGTGCAGACGGCAGAACGTCGGGAAGTACGACGGGGTGGTGCGCGCCTTGTTGGCCTCCTTGCGCAGGTACCGCACCGTGGGGGATACGCCGAGTCCCGGGTTGGCCTTGTGCCAGGTGGCTTCGTCGAACGGGTCGTCCTCCTCGGCGGCGCCCCAGATCACCCCGAAGTGCGAGGGGTCCTCGACGACGTTGTCCGCGACCTTCCGCGTGTAGGAGTGCTTCTCGTCGTAGATCGAGCCCTCGTCGCCTTCATCCGCGGTGGTGATGAAGATGATCAGCGGCTGGGTTCGGGCGCCGGTGCCGGTCTCGATCGCGTCGACCAGGTCCCGCTTCTTATGGACGTGCACCTCGTCGATCACGCCGCCGGACACGTTCAGGCCGTGCGCGGCCTCGGCGATCCGCGACAGCGCGCGGAAGATCCCGCCGGTCTTCGGCACCCGGATCACGTCGGCCAGCGCCTGGATCTTCCGCCGCGCCGCCGTCGACGTCGACGCCATGCGCTTGGCGTCGTCGAACACGCGGCGGGCCTGCTCCAGCGATCCGGCCGCGGCGTACACCTCCGCGCCGATCTCGCCGTCCGCCAGAAGCAGGACGTTCGCGATGCCGGAACTGATCGTGCTCTTGCCGTTCTTGCGGGGGACCTCGACCCACACCGCGCGGATGACGCGGACGACGGCCTCGACCTCGTCGTCCCAGTACACCCACCCGAAGACCGGGGCGATGACCCAGACGACCTGCCACGGCGCCAGGCCCTGCCCGATCCGGAACGGCAGGCCAGCCCACCGGCCCTTCGTGTGCTTGAACGCCGCCAGCGCCCGCAGCGCCTTCTTCACCCGGCCGACGTCGAAGTACGCGCCCGGCTGCCGATCGGCTTGGAAGGCGACCACCAAAGGCGCGGCCGCCGCGGCTTCGTCGATCTGCTCCTCGATCAGGCCGAGCTCGAGCAGCGCCTCACGGGGGACAGGGAGCGCAACCTCAGTCCGTGCTGCAGGTCCTGACACGGCATCGCTCCTTGTACTCCCGCTGCCAGCGGGCGACACAGGAACGGCACCGTCGATAGCCGCGGGGGTCGATGTACAGGTTCGTTCCCGACAACGGATGCCCGCTTGAGCAGGTGGATTGCGCGGCTCGGACGGCTGCCACGCCCTCACCTCGCAGCGTGTTTGTCTGGGGCGTCACGGCTTCCAGGTGCTCAGGATTTACACACGCGCGGTTCCTGCAAAGGTGATCCAGTTGAAGCCCGTCAGGCACTGGCCCATGGAACGCCTCGTAAGACCACCTGTGCGCAAGGACCATCGCCCCATCTGCCCTGAACTGGCCGTAGCCCTTCGGGTTTCGGTACGCGGTCCATTCCATGCAGCCGTTCCTGGCAGGGCGGGCCTTCTCCCAGAACCGTTCCGCCATAGTCTTGGCCATGTCGATCTCCTCATCAGATCGGCCAGCCCCGGGGACGCCGCCAGCGTCCGCCGGGGGTTTCAATCGAATGGATCTTCGTCATCGTCGCCATCTCCCGGCGGCGTCATCCCCGCCCGCGCCGACGGCGACAGACCCAGCTCCCGGATGTAGACCTTCAGCTGCGCCCGGTACTGGGAAGCGATTGTGGTCGCGCCGTTCTTCTGCCAGCCCCGCTCGCCCTCCAAGAGCAGGCCGCGCAGCGACAGCTCCCGCTCGCACTGGTCGATCCGGGCGACGCACACGCAGTAGTCCAGGAGCAGGTGCGCGTCCACATCGGCCAGGCCGGCCGTGTGGCGGAGCACCGGCACGATCCGGCGCCACTCCCGCCGCGCGACCTCACGGGCCCGCCGGTTCAGCGCCTGCTGCGCCTTGTCCCGCAGGACCGGGAACGTGTCCTGCCAGCGCGGCTCGGCGAGCTCGGCCGCCGGCAGCACGACGCCGGCCTTGACGGGCCGCTTGCCCGGGTTGCCCTCGCGGACCACCGAGAGGGTCGGGCGCTTCCGATGGGGATCGGCCACGGTCCACCTCACTCTCTGTGGTCAGGGGCGCTCCCGCGCAAAGTGGTTTAGCTGCGGCGCCAGAGATTCGCCTCCCCCGCGTTCCGTCCCCCCACGCGGTTGGGGGTCATCCCCCACCCCTTGACCTGCGGAAACGTGCGGCAAGTCCCTGACCTGCGCAAACGTGAGCGTCACGCAGTGTGATGAGTCTCGCGTGCCAGGAACTCGGCCATGACCTTGACGTGCCGAGCGTCGGCCAGGGCGTGGTGCTCGCCCTCGCCCTGCTTGGGCATGGTCGGGTTGCCGAGTCTCATGCACTCCTGCTTGAGGTCGTTGGTCCACATGGGCACGCCCTTGGGCAGGTCGATCATGCGTCCCCACAGCTGGGCGAGGGCGACGTGGTCGTATGCGCTGTACCAGGCCCACAGCTCGACGTCGGGTGTGGCGAGGATGAACGCCTCGACCATGCGGATGATCTGCGCGCGGGGTCGCACGTCGGGGTGGTCGAAGTCCAGGTGCCCGTTCTTCCGACGCGAGCACTGGCACGGCACGCCGGGATCGTGCTTCTTGAGCGGCAGAGAGGGCCAGACGTTCTCGGCAAGCCAGGGGTTGCCGAGCAGGCCGGAGATGCTGAACTCCGAGGAGACGGCGTACAGCTCGCGGCCGTCCTCGGCCACCATGCCGATGCTGACGAGGTCGATCGTCTTGCCGTCCTCGACGAACTCGGTGTCGTAGTAGATCTTCATGGCTGCGCCTCGGATTCCAGTACGTCGGCGACAGCTCGCAGGGCGGCCGCCGTGTGGCGCCGGATCTCAACCTGATCGACGTTCATCGTCACTCTCACCTGGCCGCTGCCGGTGGTGTAGTTGAGGGGCACCTCGATGTGGCCGACTTCCCGTTCGGGACTCATCCCGACGCGGAGATAGATGGGCAGCTTGCCTGTGGAGACAGCCATCAGGACTTGTCCAGCGCGGCGCGGACGAAGCAGTCCTTCGCCTCCAACAGCTTGCGCAGGCCGGTGGTCAGCTCGGGGCCGTCGGGCAGCTGCTCGATCATCGCGGCGGCGAGGTCGTGGCACGGTCGGCTGATCGCCTGGAGGTGCGGCGGCAGGTGCTCGAAGTCGAAGTAGCGGGCGATCTGGTTGGTCGACGGGTGGCGTCCGACGAGCTGCATGAGCTTCTCCGCGGGGTAGCAGGGGTGGGGCCTGGCCTGGCCGCCGCCGGTACCCCAGCGGCAGCGGACAGGCCAGGAGATCAGGGTGCGGCGTCAGGCGATCCGCCAGTCGTCCGCGAGCAGGTCGGTCTGCGAGGCGACCCACGGCACGAGCTCGCGGTTGACCGCCCGCATGTAGATGTACGGCCGGTTCATCTTCGAGTGCTCGTCGGGCACCTGGAGCGCGAGCCACATGCCCTTGCCGTTCCAGCCATCCCGGGTGACGCGGGCGCCCTGGCGGAGGTAGTCGAGCGCGCGGCCGAAGTCGAAGTCGCTGTCGGGCGTTGAGGCCATGGTGATCTCCTGGGGTCGTTACCGGGCGTTCCAGCCTCCGGGCTGGTCGCGTGCGGTACGGCGGGCGTGGCAGCGCTGTGACATGGCGCGCAGGTTGTCCCAGTCGTGGCCGCGTGGTCCGTTGGGGCCGAGGCCGTCGATGTGGTCGGCGTGCTCGGCCGGCGTCCGCTGGTCGGGTGGGAGGGGCAGGCAGTGGTCGCACTCGCAGAGGGGGTGCTCGTCGAGGAACTCGCGGCGGGTGTTCTCCCAGCGCGTGTCGTAGCCCTTGGCGCGGGCGCTGCGGCGCCTGGTCTTGTGGGTGGGGCAGGGCTTGCGGTTCGGGCAGGACGGGACGCTGCAGGGCGGCGGGAGCCGGCGCGGCATGTCCGGCCGTGCCTACAGGGGGGCCGTACGGCTGGGGACGACGATCTCGTCGGCCTGGCCCGGCTCGTAGGTGTCGAACCACTCCAGGACGTGGCCGGCGAACTCGGGGGGCCGGTGCGCGGCCGCGCGTTCGAGGCACGTCGCCTGGTCGGTGTTGAGTAGTACGACTCGCGCGCCCTGTGCTCGGTAGCGCCGGCGCTCGGCGGCTGTGGGGGCGCACAGGATGATCCATGCCGCGCGTACGGGGGTGGGGCGGTTGAGCAGCCGTTCGAGCACTGCGTCCCGCGCGTCGTAGGCGTACGGCTTGAGCTGCTCGGGCACGGTGTGATCGCCTGCGCCGCCAAGGGCGGTGATCAGGGCGTCGAAGTCTAAGACGAGGTCGCCGGGACGCCGGTGCTGGTCGACGTAGGTGTTCTTGCCTGCGCAGGGTGGCCCGCATACGAGAGTGACCGTGCCTCGGGGGAGGGGGCCTCGGGCGGCTCGGCTGCGCTGCTTGATCATGCCGTACGACATCGGATCACCTGGCCTACTGTTCGAGGTCGCGGCAGCGTGAGGCCGGACATGCGAAAGCCCCGCTCGGAGGCGGGGCTGGCTTTCGGGGGGCTGCCGCGGGGCGGTCAGAGGGTGGCGAGGAGGGCCTCGACGGCGTCGGCCTGGGTGGCGAACTGCGGGGCGTCGTCGCCGCGGGCGATCAGCCTGGCGGTGTCGATCCAGCGGCCGTCGGCGGCGAGGGTCATGGAGTCGCACTCGGTGGCGATGGTCCAGCCGCCGTGGTCGCCGGGGTAGATGCAGACGCTGTACTCGTCGGTGACCTTCAGGGTGGTGACGCGCTCGGTGCTCCACGCCTTGCGGGTGCGCTGGCGGAGGCTGTGGCGGGCGATGGCGGCCTCGACGCGGCGGCGGTCGCGGGGGGTCATCTCGGCGAGGATCTCGGCGCGGGCGTCGGCGCGCATCCGGGTGTGCATGGCGTAGGTGACGGCGTCAGCGAGGGCCTCGGTGGTGGTGTCGGCGATGGTGGCGGTGGCGGTCATGTTGTCCTCCTCGGTCTTCGTGGCGATGACTCCACTGTACCGATTTCACGACAGTCATGGTATTCATTTCACGACACTGTGACATGTCTGTGATGTTCGCCATTCCGGCACAGTCACCATCGCGCCTGGGGTACAGTCCCACGCATGAAGATCGAGGCAGATGACGTCGTGGGCTACGTCGAGATCGTCGCCCGTGCCCACGAGACCTACGGTGTGACCATTCCCGCCGACACCGCCAGGAGCTGGGAGAAGCGCCGCGCCGCTTGGGAAAAGGCTGGCCGCCCCGTACGCAGTGCTTCCCGCCCCGACCACGAGCCCCTCCCGGACCCGATCGCGGCGAGTGTTAACGGCTCGCCAGCCTGGCTGTGGTCCCAGATCGGCCCCTGGTTGGAGCGCACCGGCAAGACCCGCTCCAAGTAGTCGAGCGGCGAGCAGGCAGGGGCCGGATATGCAAAAGCCCGGCTCGGTGGCCGGGCTTTAGGCATGGCTACCGCACGCCTTTTGATCTTTCAGTTAGAGGCTAGCACGTCTGTGACCTTTTGCGATGCTTTCGTGAGCGTGTCTTCTCCGCCTGGAACACGTCGGCGAGCCGGTAGAGGTTAGATGCGCCCCGCTTGCTGGCGGGCGCGAGGGCGCCGCGGTGGGTCCACGTGTAGATCGTCTGGACTTCGACACCGACCTCGGCGGCGGCCTCCGCTGCGGTGAACAGCTCCTCCGTGGTCATGCGCGCCCGCTCAGGGTGCCGTAGTCGGCCAGGGCGTTGATGGGCTGGACGCCGATCTCTTCCGCGATGACCTGGGCGAGCCACGGCCACTCGGAGAAGGCCCAGCGATGGCGCCGAGGCGGGTCGTCGTGGCAGGGGCATTCCTTGTCGTCGCAGCGGCAGGCGTTGTTCAGGCAGGCGACGACCTCCCGTTCCGGGAAGGCACGCAGTGATCGGGCATCGCAGACGTGGCATCTGGCGTTGAGCCTGACCACCTGCTCATCCTCTCCCAGGGCGCGGGCGGCCAGGCGGCGGAGCCGTACGGCTTCCGCGTGGACGTGGTCAGCGAGGTCTTCATGGACGGCGATCCGGTCGAGGAGGCCGATGATCCGGCTGATGCGCTCGGCGGTGGAGGCCCCGGCGAGCAGGGTGAGCTCCAGCTTCTCGGTGACGGCGTCCTCGAGCTCGGTCACGCCCGCGGCGATGTCCGCCTGGACGTCGAGGACGTCGAGGCGGAGCGGTGCGGGGCCGGTGCCGAGGACCTTGATGCCGCGGGCCAGGTTGGCGTGCTTGGCTTCGCGTTCGGCGCGGGCGAGCTGGTCGAGGCGGGCCCGCTGCTCGTCTGTGAGGTCGCGTTGCGACCATCGCCGCGGGGTTCCGGGGACCAGGGCCGCGCCCAAGAGCGGAAGCGCGGTGCGGACGGCGGACAGTGCCTCATAGCTGCGATCTGTGGTGCTCAAGCGGTCCCCCTTGGTGTGCGGCTGGCGCTGGGAGGCCGGGGACGCGATGTCCCCGGCCCGGGTTGATCAGGATTCGGGCTTGGGCACGACGGTGAGAGTCGGAGCTTGGAGGGTGTCACCCGTGACACTCTCGGGAAGTCCGTCGTTGGCCAGGGATTGCAGGCGGAGGCCCGCGTCTACGAAGTCGAAGCCGAGCTCGTGGTCGAGTCGGCGGGCGGCCGGGGCGAGGAACTGGGCCACGACGACCCGCACGGTGACCGTGAGGAACGCCGCGTGCAGGAATCCGGGTAGGCCGGCGAGGCGCTCTTTGATGACCTGTCCAACCTTGTCCTCGTCGTTACGGGCTTCGCAGAGGGCGACGCAGAAGCGGAGGATGTCGGTCTCGGTCGGGGTGGTGAACGTCGAGGGGGTCACATTGCACCTCTCGGTTGTGGCCGTGGTTACCTTGGGGCGGCCGCCCCCGGGTCCAGCGGGGGCGGCCGAAGCCTTATTCACGGGATGAGCGGGATCGGGTTCGGGTAGCTGTCCAGCAGCGCCTGCCAGATCCGCCGGGAGCCGCCTTCAGCCCCGCGGGCGTTGTGTTCGGCGTGCTCGCGGTGGGCGATCGGCTCGGCGTCGAGGTGGTCGGCGCACAAGAAGGCGATCGAGGCGGCGGGGGCGCCGAGAGTCCACATGTCCGGCGGGGTGGCGGACAGTACAGCGGCGACGGCCGGCCGGTCGCAGTCGGGTGAGAAGTCGCCCTCGTTGTCACACTGGCCGTCGTGGCCGAAGTCCTTCGGGTTGATCGTGATGGTCACAGGAGGGTCCTTTCGATCGGGGTGGATGTGCGGGCCTGCTCGTGACGCTTGAGGATCTCCCTGAGGCCGTTCCGTTCGGCGCGGAGCCAAACAGCCCAGCCGGTGGCGGCGATGAGCGCGAAGACGAGCAGGGCGATCACGGTTTCCATCAGAACCGTCCCGATGAGGTGGTTCTGGTGTCGGCCTTTGGCCAGCCGTCCGCCCATGTCGTCAGGCCGGTCCACGCGATCTCGTCTCGCAGGGCAGCCGCGATCTCGCGGTGCGGGTGCCCGGGGCCGCCGTTCTTCCAGCAGGTGGGGCATGAGTGCTCGGTCGGGCGGCTGTAGGAAGCCGGTGGTCCGGGGATCTGGTTTGCGGACACGGTCAGTTCTCCTCTGAGGTGAAGCCGAGGTGGCGGGGCTCACGCTCGGACGCGGCCACTGCGGACTCGCCGCCTGAAGTGGAGATGCTCACGGTCTTCCTTGCAGCTCGTAGGGGTTGTTGGTGTCGCAGTACTCGCAGGCTTCCCACCCGTCGGTGTCGGCCCGCTTAAGGCGTGAGCAGGCTCGGCAAGGCCCTGCGGTGTGGATGGCGCGGGCGAGGAGCGGCAGGCGCCGCGGTCGGGGGACTGGGGTGGTCACGGTTTAGCTCTCCCGGTCACGCGGTCTTGCGCCGGTCCGGGCCCGTCATGGGCACGATGTCGCACGACTCGGAGAACCGGGACGCGACCCGCTCGCCCACCTGATCCGCCAGCTTCTTCGGCGGCACATTGCTGGTCACGATGAACGGCCTAGCCTGGGCGTATCGCTCGTCAACAATCTCGTACAGCTTCTCGGCCGTGAACTCGGACGGCTTCTCCGCGCCGATGTCGTCGATGACCAGGAGCTTGGCCCGCTGGCAGTCCACGATGAGCTGTCGGTTTGGCTGGTTGCCTGGGCGGAGTTCGTCGAAGAGCGTTGTGGCACGGAGGAACACGACGGAGGGGCCGTAGCGGCGGGTCTCGCCGTAGTTGTGCGAGGTTTCGGCGTTCGCGGGCACGGTGCCAGTGGCGAGACACCAGGCGGCGAGAGTCATGTAGGCGGTGTGGGTCTTCCCCGTTCCCACTGGTCCGCAGATGTAGAGCCCCTCGGCTTCGCGACCCTTCTGGATCCAGGCGAAGATCTCCGGGGGCAACTCGATCGGCTTGCTGAACCGCGGCGGAACGAAGCCGGCGAGCCCTCGGAGGACCCTCGTGGCTTCGCAGCCGGGGCACCGGTAGGCGCCGCCAACGCCGTCGGGGTCGACCCAGCCGTGGCCGTCGCAGCCGTCCGGGTGGGGCGGGACGATCTGCTGTGGCCTGATCGGGGTGGGTGGGGTGACTTCTTCATCCGAAGTTGTCGACATGGAACTCCTCATCTCTGTAATTCCTTGGGTCGGCCCCAGGGGCTTGGGTGCGGCCGGGTGTGCGCGCAGGGGCACCGCCGCGAAGGCCGCGGGACTTGACCTCGAGGTCTGCGAACTTGTTGCGGAACTTCGGGATGCTGTGCAGGACTGTCTTCCAGAAGTGATCCCGCTGGGACCAGTCGAGGACGTCGAGAGCCTCACTGAGGTCGACCTTGTCCTCGTCGAGCAGGAGTCGGGCTTCTTTGCGCCAGGCGTCGGTGACGGCCTTGGGGCGCTTCCGGTAGTCCTTGACCTCCAGCCACGAGATCATCCGGTTGCAGAGCTGCTCAACGTCGATACGCGTCGGCTCCTCGGCCGATGCGGCTTTCTTGCGGGATCTGGAACGAGAAGGATTTGGTTCTTCTCTAAAGCTGTGAGGGGGTTGAGGGGATGGGCGGGATTCTCGTCCCGCCTCCGGGGGGGACTGTGGTCCCGCCTCAAACAGCGTGGCGGGATTCTCGTCCCGGCTCTGAGGGGGGACTGTCGTCCCGCCACTCAGGGGGGATTCTGGTCCCGCCTCAGAGGTGGCACCCTCGTCCCGCCTCATGAGGACCGGAAGCCGATAGTTCGTCTGGACGTGCTCGCGAGCGAAGATCGGCCGGCCCTGCTTGTCCTTCCCGATCGGCACCCGGACCTCGAGGCCCCGCTTTGCAAGACGCTGGAAGACGCGCCGAATGCTGTCCGGCTGCAGGCCCGTGCGGCGGACGAGCTTGTCCATGCCGGGCCAGCAGACGCGGGTCTCATCGCGTGCGTCCTCCGCCAGGGCGACGAGCATGAGCCGCTCGGCAGGCGTCAGGTCCATGGGCGCGTTGTCGAGGACCTCGGCGACGAGCCTGATCCCCACAGTCACGCCCACCTCTCCAGCCGGTTCTGGTCTGGGACGTTGTTGACAAGGTCGGACTTCATGGGTGCCCTCGGGTAGTGCTTGATCTGGGAACGGTGCACTGGAACCCGCCTTACGAGGCGATGCCTGCCATCTCCCGGGGGCGGGCCTCCCGCTCGAGGCCCAGCAGGCGGAGAAGGTCTGCCTTCGGTACGCGGTAGGTGCCGCCGAGCCGAAGCACGCGGCAAGGGAACTCGTTCCGCCGGGCCAGTTCGTGGGCCTTCGTGCGGCCCATCCCAAGAGCGCGGCCAGCGGTCACGAGGGGCACGCTGACAGGGAGAGCGAAGAGCTCCTCCTCGGTCATCTCGCAGTCGTTCATAACTGTCGCTGCCTTCTCGAAAGGTGGGGGTGTAGATGTTGAGCGAGGTCGCACTGTTCCAGGACCACCGCGAGCCGGTAGAGCACATCGACGGTGAGGTTGGCTTCGCCGCGCTCGATGCGTGAGAGGTGGGCGGGATCAACATCTGCCCTGCTCGCGACCGATCTGAGTGATAGGCCCAACCGAATCCGGGTGTTGCGTAGCGACCCCGCGTCCGGAGCGAGTCCGTCTGTAGACGGATCCTCCTCGGCGTTCCGCATGGGAGCAGAGTGCCGCATGTGATCCAGAATTTCAACCTGTAGGCAGAACGTGCCAAGTCATGCCGATGCTTTCTGGACCAGTGTTGATTCTGCGGCTACAGTCGGTCCGTGACCGAGACCGAACAGACTCAACTCACTGAGACCGAAAAGCCTGAGGTGCGCAGCCGATCGACAAGCGTCACGGTGGCGGAGGACGGGGCCGAGTACACCGAGCTCCCTGGCGTGCACATCACGCCGAACAGGCTGGTCGCCCATAACATGGCTTACTGGCGCAAGGTGGCCGGCTACACGCAGGACGAGCTGGCCAAGAAGCTGAACGCCTTCTACGAGAAGAGTGCGCCGTGGACCAACGCATCCGTCAGCGCCGCGGAGAGATCGTGGGACGGCAAGCGTGTACGGCAGTTTGATGCAGACGTGATCCTGAGCCTGGCTACGATCTTCGGCCTTCCTTTGATCGCGTTCTTTCTGCCTCCTGAAGACGACGGTGTGAAGCAGCGGTACCTAATGGATCTGCCTCATGGAGACGCCCTCACCAACTGCACGACCATGTGGGACCTCATCGACGTACTCACCCAAACCGGCGGATCCGAGTGGGCCGAGGAGGAAGGCGACGAAGAGGAATACGGCGAGGAGTTGATAGAGACGCTCCGCACCCTCCAGAAGGTGAACGAGCGATACCGGGACCGGCTAGACGCAGCTTTGACCTTCTATCGCCGAGAGGTCATCGAGGGCGGCGCCGAGCCAACATACGCACAGGAAGCGTGGGGTGTTCCCTGGCAAGAACAAGCGGAGCGCGAGTTGCTCGAGGAGAAGCTTGCACGGGCCAGGCAGCACTACGAGGCGCTTCGTCAAGTCCTCGGCGACATCGGCGCAGTTCAAGAGGACCTCCACGAGAGACTCGGATTGGCCTACGCCGAGCGTCTCCCGGAGAAGCTTGCGAGAACCGTCGTGCAGCGCTTCCGTGCAGGGGAGGACGTCAAGACCATCGCCAAGAGCATCAAAAAGGCGGAATGGCTGGTGGAAAAGGCCCTAATCGACGCTCGGGAAGGTTATCTGTCGTTCTCGCCCGAGGAGCGGAGCTACGTCTTCATCTCACACAGGGAGGTTCGAGAGCGCTACGAGCAGCGGACAGACGAACTGAAAGCGGCCAGGGCAGAGCAGGGGCAGGCGGCATTAGCTGCGCAGCGGGTCGAGCAGATGGCCATCGGGCCGGGGAGGGAAGGTGAGTAGCAACGGCTTTAAGCGGTGTAAGTGCCGCGACGAGAACGGCCGAGAGCGGGGCGCGAAGTGCCCCAAACTCCGGCGTGCAAACGGGTCGTGGAACCCGAACCACGGGTCCTGGTACGGCAAGGAAGAGGTGCCCGCCGGCCCGGACGGTAAGCGCATCTATCTCCGACTGGGCGGGTTCCGTAGCGAAGCGGACCTCGACACCTTCTATGTGCAGGCCGCGCGCCTGCTCGACATTCCGGATGCCGGACATGATGGCCATGAGGCGCGTATGGAGATCCTGGAGATGATCCGTGCTGCGCACAAGAAGCAGGCGCCTCTCCCGGACCGCGAGGAGTTGCACCGCAAGTTCAAGGCCGGCCAGCCCCTTCAATCCGTCACGTTCGGCGAGTACTTCGCGGGATGGGTCGAGCGACGCCGGCGCTTGGGTGACATACGGAAGACGACTCTCCTCGGCTACATCTCGCACTACGAGGTACACATCAAGGAGGTCCTCGCGGGTGTCCGCATGGACCGATTATGGGTGAACGTCGTGGAGCGCGTCTTCACGCGCATCGACGAGAAGAACGCCGCCATCATCGAGGCCCGTGAGTCGTCGGACCCCGCTGTGCGGGCGTCGGTGCGCGGCAGGCGGCCGACCGGCCCGGTGACCAAGCAGCGAATCCGGGCGACGCTTCGCACGGTCCTGAGCGATGCGGAGCGGGAGCGGCTGGTCAGCTTCAATGCGGCCAAGCTGGTCAAGCTCGACCCCGGTAAGAAGGCCAAGGGGCTGGTGTGGACGAAGCAGCGCGTCGAGGCGTTCTCCGCCGACTATGAGCGGCGTCTGGTTGAGCTGCGGAACGATCCCGAGACGAAGTCAATGAGTGCCTTGAAGGTGTGGCTCGGCACGCCGAGGCCGTCTCCGGTCATGGTGTGGACCCCTGCGCAGCTCGGCGTGTTCCTCGACCACGCCGTGACGGATCGGCTGTACGCCCTCTACCACCTGATCGCGTTTCGGGGCCTTCGCCGCGGCGAGGCGTGCGGTGTTCGGTGGATCGACGCCGAGCTCGATGAGGGCCTGTTGGCCGTGGCAAAGCAGCTCGTTCACGTGGGCAAGGTGGTCGAGGAAGGCGATCCGAAGACCGAGGCGAGCGACGCCACGATCGCGCTCGACAAGGGCACGGTTGCGGTGTTGAAGGCGCATCGGAGGCGGCAGAACGAGGAGCGCCTGGCGTGGGGTGAGGCGTGGCAGGACTCCGGAAGGATCTTCACACGAGAGGACGGCTCCGAGCTCAAGCCGGATTGGGTGAGTGAGCAGTTCGAGCGGTTGACGTTCGCGGCCAACCTTCCGCCGATCCGGCTGCATGACCTTCGGCATGGCGCCGCGACTTTGGCGCTCGCGGCTGGCACCGACATGAAGATCGTGTCGGCGATGCTTCGTCACTCAAGCCTGTCGATCACGAGCGACACGTACACCTCGGTTCTTCCGGAGGTGGCTCATGAAGCGGCCGAGGCGAGCGCCGCTCTGGTGCCCCGTGCAGTTGCCGTGGGGGAGGCGTCCGGAACTGGCGGTCTCCCTTCGGTCTCCCATAAGGGCCGCGGCGAGCTCACGGATTCCGTGAGGGTCAAGAAACCCCAGGCGGGGCGTACTTCTATGAGTAGGGCGGGTGGGACTTGAACCCACGACCCACGGATTATGAGTCCGATGCTCTGACCGGCTGAGCTACCGCCCCGCAATGGTGGAGTCTCTCACAACTTAGCGCCTGAGCGGATCAGCCGATCACATCGAAATGAGACCGACAGTCGAGCTGGAGGCAGCCGACGTGGGAACGGTTCACGCACCCTGATCGCTCTCGTTCCTGCCCATGGCCTGCCCGGGCCCTGGTACGGCGGTCGCAAAGAACGGCTCCGCTGCGTCCGTGATCAGGCGTTATGTCCTCGATGTCCGGGTACGGCACGGCCGAACAGGCTGAAGGGGTTTCGCCGTGGGCAGAAATCTGGTTCGCCGGCTCGTGCCGGGCGTCGTGGTCGTCGTCCTTTTGGGTTTGGAATCGTGCGGTACGGCCGGGCAGTCGGGAGGTGGCCCCACCAGCGTCGCCGTCGGCTCGCTGAGCGACGGTTTCACGATCGGCTTACTCCTGCCGGACGCCAAGGCGGCACGCTACGAGAAGTTCGACCGTCCGTACATCATCCAGCGCGTCGCGCAGTTATGCCCCAGATGCGAGGTGATCCACAGCAACGCCGGAGGCGACCCCAAGCGGCAGCAGCGCCAGCTCGCCTCGATGCTCGCGGACGGTGTGAAGGTGTTGATCCTCGACGCGGTGGACGCCAGGGGTATCGCCTCCTGGGTGGCCCTGGCCAAGAACCAGGGCGCGCGGGTCGTCGCGTACGACCGGCTCGCGGGCGGTCCCGTGGACGCCTACACGTCGTTCGACAACATCCAGGCGGGCCGGATGCAGGGGCGATCCCTCCTGGATGCGATCAGGATCGGCGGGGACCCCAGGCGCGGTGAGATCGTGATGGTCAACGGCTCGCCGGCCGACCAGCACGCGGGCGACCTCAAGAAGGGGGCGCATCAGGTCCTGGACGGGCAGGTGACCATCGGCAAGGAGTACGACGCGCCGGGCTGGAACCCGGACCGGGCCGGCGCCGCGGTGAACGGTGCCCTCACCGCGTTGGGGGCCGAGAGGGTCATCGGCGTGTACGCGGCCAGCGACGTCATGGCGGGCGGCATCGCCACGGCCATGCGGAGCGCGGGCGCCGCGCGCGGCACCCCGCTCACCGGCCGGGGCGCGGAGCTCGACGCCGTACGGCGGATCCTGCTGGGGACCCAGACGATGACCGTCTACCTGCCGATCAGATCCGTGGCGCGCAGCGCGGCCAAGATCGCGATCGATCTCGGGGTCGGCAGGACCGTGTCCGGCACGACCACGTTGTCCAACGGGACCGTGACCTCGATCCCGGCCGCGATGATCGCACCGATCGTGGTCGACAGGGGCAACATCAAGAGCACAGTGATCAAGGACGGCTACTGGACGGCCGCCGAGATATGCGCGTCCCAGTTTCGCGCCGCGTGCCGATCCGCGGGGCTGTTCTGAGCGCCAGGCGTCGGAGGTCGAGGCGGCCGTCCTCGGGTAGGCGGGGTCGTCAGCGGGATCGGCCGGGTTGGCCGATCTTGTCGGGAGGCGTTCGTTCGCCCTCCCCGCCGGTACGGCGAGCTATGGAAGGCGTTCGAGAGCGATGACGGGGATCTCGCGCTCAGTGCGCGCCTCGTGCTCGGCGAAGAAGGGGTACTGCTCCTTGGTTACCGCCCAGAGCCGCTCCCGCTCCTCGCCCGTGACGACGACGGCGGTCGCCTCATAGGTCTCCGCCCCCACCTCGACGGTGACCTTCGGGTCGGCCACGAGGTTGAGGTACCAGTCCGGATGGGACGGAGCGCCCATGCAGGACGCGAAGACGAGCAGGCGGTCGCCGTCAGGCCGGTACATCACGGGCGTGGTGTACGGCCGACCGCTCTTTCGGCCACGGGTGGTGAGCAGCAGGAGCGGCCGCCCCCTGAGCGGGCCGTCGCCCCTGTGCTCCCGGAACTGCTCAATGGTCTTCTTGTTGAGTTCGCGGATCTGGTCCATGGGCACCATGCTCGCCGGAGCGACTGTCAGGTCCCGTCAGGTACGTCCGGTCGGCGTGTTCTCCATCGCGGTTCCCTCCGGGGCCGTGAATTAGTCGTGTAGGTAAACTATTGAAGCGTCGGATCGGGTCCGACGTCCTCGTGCGTGATCCGGTGGGGCCGCTGGCCGCCCGAAATGTAGCCCATGATCGTGATATGTCGGGATCGCGGCAGCGGGCTTGCTTTGTTCATACTCCAAACTATTGACGGAGTCGTGACGCCTGTGTGAATCTCTCGGCAGTTCCATGCACGCGCTGGGCGGACGGTCAGGGTCCCCACCTGATCGTGCATGGCGGTTGTCCACGCCCGAAGGGATATCCGTCCATGCGAAAACTCGTCAGCCTGCTCGCGATCGCCGTCGTGGCGTTACTCACGGCGGTGATCAGGACCGCGCCGGTGGCCGCCGTCGCCGCGGATCCGTACGCCTTCAAGAACGTCCAGATCGCCGGAGGCGGATTCGTCCCCGGCATCGTCTTCAGCCCCGCCCAGAAGGACCTGATCTACGCCCGCACCGACATCGGCGGCGCCTACCGCTGGAGCCAGTCCACCCAGTCCTGGACCCCGCTGCTCGACTGGGTCGGCTGGACCGACTGGGGCTACAACGGCGTGGTGAGCCTGGCCGCCGACCCGGTGGACGCCAACCGCGTCTACGTCGCGGCCGGCATGTACACCAACAGCTGGGACCCGAACAACGGGGCCGTCCTCCGCTCGTCCGACAAGGGCGACACCTGGCAGGTCACGCCGCTGCCGTTCAAGCTCGGCGGGAACATGCCGGGCCGCGGCATGGGCGAACGCCTCGCCGTCGACCCGAACAAGAACAGCATCCTCTACCTGGGCGCGCCGAGCGGGAACGGCCTGTGGAAGAGCACCGACTACGGCGCGACCTGGGCCAAGGTGGCCGCGTTCCCGAACCCCGGCAACTACGTCGCGGGGGAGGGCGAGTACCTCGGTGACAACCAGGGCGTCGTCTGGGTGACCTTCGACAAGCGCACCGGCACCTCGGGCAACGCCACCCAGACCGTCTACGTCGGTGTGGCGGACAAGCAGAACACCGTCTACCGGAGCACCGACGGCGGCGCCACCTGGTCCCGCGTCGCCGGCCAGCCGACCGGCTACATCGCGCACAAGGGCGTTCTCGACACCGCGGGCGGCTACCTCTACATCGCCACCAGCGACACCGGCGGGCCGTACGACGGAGCCAAGGGCGATGTGTGGCGCTACGCCACAGCGACCGGGACCTGGACCCAGATCAGCCCGATCCCGTCCAGCAGTTCCGACGACTACTTCGGCTACAGCGGCCTGACGGTCGACAGACAGAACCCGGGCACGCTCATGGTCGCCACCCAGATCTCCTGGTGGCCGGACGTGATCTTCTTCAGGAGCACCGACAGCGGCGCCACCTGGACCAGGGTCTGGGACTGGACCTCGTACCCGAGCCGTAGCTTCCGCTACAAGATGGACATCTCCTCGGCCCCGTGGCTGACCTTCGGCGGCAACCCCTCGCCGCCCGAAGTCACGCCCAAGCTCGGCTGGATGACCGAGTCGATGGAGATCGACCCGTTCGACTCCAACCGCATGATGTACGGCACCGGCGCCACGATCTACGGCACCACCGACCTCAGGCAGTGGGACGTCTCGGGTGGCCAGTTCACGATCAAGCCGATGGTGAAGGGCCTGGAGGAGACCGCGGTCCTCGACCTGATCAGTCCGCCGAGCGGAGCCCCGCTGGTCAGCGCCCTGGGCGACATCGGCGGCTTCCGCCACACCAACCTCGACGCGGTGCCGTCGATGATGTTCACCCAGCCCAACTTCACGTCGTCGACCTCGCTCGACTACGCCGAGACCAACCCGAGCGTGATGGTGCGGGCCGGCAACTTCACCGACGCCGACCGGCCGAACGACAGCCACGTCGCCTTCTCCACCGACGGCGGCGGCAACTGGTTCCAGGGAACCGAGCCCGGTGGGGTCAACAGCGGAGGCACCGTCGCGGCGGCCGCGGACGGCAGCAGGTTCGTCTGGGCGCCCGGCGACTCCGGCCTCCAGGTCGTCTACTCGGTCGGCTTCGGCAACTCCTGGACGGCGTCCAGCGGCGTTCCGGCCAACGCGATCGTCGAGTCCGACCGGGTCAACGCGCAGAAGTTCTACGCCTTCAAGGGCGGCACGTTCTACGTGAGCACCAACGGCGGCGCCACGTTCACCGCCACAGCGGCCGCCGGGCTGCCGTCATCGGGGAACGTGCACTTCAAGGCCGTACCCGGTAAGGAAGGCGACATCTGGTTGGCAGGCGGCACCGGCGGCACGTACGGCCTGTGGCACTCCACCAACTCCGGAGCGTCGTTCACGAAGCTGGCCAACGTGACCGAGGCCGACAACATCGGCTTCGGCAAGGCCGCACCCGGACAGTCGTCCATGGCCCTCTACGCGATCGCCAAGATCGACGGCGTCCGCGGGGCGTTCAGGTCCGACGACGCGGGCGCGACCTGGGTGCGGATCAACGACGACCGGCACCAGTACGGCAACTGGGGCGAGGCGATCACCGGTGACCCGCGGATCTACGGTCGGGTCTACATCGGAACCAACGGCCGCGGGATCATCTACGGCGACCGCACCGGCACCTCGTCGCCCTCGCCCAGCGCCTCACCCAGTTCCTCGCCCAGTTCCTCGCCCAGCGCTTCACCGAGCGCCTCGCCGTCGGCCAGTCCCAGCCCGTCGGCGTCGCCGAGCCCCAGCGCCTCACCCAGCCCGTCCCCCTCACCCAGCCCGTCCCCCTCGGCCAGCCCGTCGGCGGGCAAGGCGTGCACGGCCACGTACAAGGTGGTCAACGAGTGGCCGGGCGGCTTCCAGGGCGAGGTCGCGGTCAAGAGCAGCGGCACCGCGGCGATCTCCGGCTGGACGGTCACGTGGACGTACGCCAACGGGCAGACGATCAGCCAGCTCTGGAGCGGCAACCTCACCCAGTCCGGCTCCGCCGTGACCGTGACGAACCTGAGCTGGAACGGCGGCCTCGGCTCCGGCGCGAGCACGACGTTCGGCTTCAACGCCGGCTGGTCCGGCACCAACGCGGTCCCCGCGGCCGTGACGTGCACAGCCTCCTGACCGGCTGCGGCACCTGAACCGGGACGGCCCGGGGCCCCGCACGGCCCCGGGCCGCTCCCGCCTGCGCCGTCCCGTCCCGGGCCCCCGTCCGTGGGTGGAGACCGTTTCGTCCGGAAGGACGAGATCGGCTTTTGTCTGCCTGTCTATCCTGTTCTCAGGGGGTGACCAGGTGGCCATAACCGAGAACACGCTCAGCGGCGACGAGGAGAGCGGCACCGGATCGACCGGGGCACGGGGGCCCGCGCACGACGCGTCCGGCCCGGGGAGCTGGCTCGATCACGTACGGGCCCGTCCCGGTGGCCGCCTGACCTTGAAGATCATCGTCGGAGTGATCGGCGCGGCGCTCGTCGTCACCGGTCTCATCATGGTGCCGTTCCCCGGGCCGGGCTGGCTCGTCGTCTTCGCCGGCCTCGCCGTACTGGCCACGGAGTTCGCGTGGGCGCACCGCCTGCTCGGATTCGCCAAGCGCACGGTGACGGCCGCGACCGACTGGCTCGGCCGCCAGAACTGGTTCGTACGCATCGTCGCCACCCTGCTCACCGCCGCGCTCGCGACCGCCATCGTCTGGATCTCGCTCAAGCTCACCCTGGGCATCGACCTGCTGGAATACGCCAGGAACTTCGTCGGCTGATTTCACGACAGGGCGGCCGGATCCCCATCCACCGGGCGGTCCACCGGGCTGCCCACAGTGAAGGGCCGGTGCGCGGGCTCCAGCACGACGTTCCGGCTCGGCTCCGGCACGTGCCGGAGATCATGGGTGATGAGGATCGTCGTCCGGCCGGCCATGAGCCGGCGGAGAAGCTCCATGATCCGCGCCGCCGTCGGCGCGTCCAGCCCGGTCATCGGCTCGTCGAGGATCAGCACGGGCGCGTCGCGCAGGATGGCGCGGGCGATCGCGATCCGCTGGCGCTGCCCGCCCGAGAGCAGCCGTCCGCGCTGCCCGACCGGAGTGTCGTACCCCTCCGGAAGCGCACGGATGAAATCGTCCGCGTCGGCCATCGCGGCGGCCCGGACGATCTCGGCCAGGCCGGCCTCCGGACGGCCGTAGGCGATGTTCTCCCGCACGCTCCCGGAGAACAGCAGGCTCTCCTGCTGGAGGATCGTGATGTTCTCGCGCAGTGCCCGGCGCGGCATCTCGCGGATGTCCACTCCGTCGAGGAGCACGCGACCCCCCGTGGGGTCGTAGAACCGCAGCAGCAGTTTGGCCACGGTCGTCTTCCCCGCGCCGCTCGGGCCCGTGCACACGATGAGCTCGCCCGGTTCGGCGCCGAAGGACAGACCGGTCAGGGTCGGCCTGGTCCGGCCCGGATACGTGAAGCCGACATCCTGGAACTCGATCCGGCCCCGGCCCCGGCTCCGCGTCGCCGCGCGGCCCGTGCCCTTGCCCACGCCGTCGTCCTCCGGGTCGGTGACGGCGGGCTCGGTACGCAGCACCTCGATGACACGGTCCGAGCCCGCCGCCGCCGAGGAAACGCTGAGCGCCAGTTCCCCGAGTCCCTGGAACGTGGGGTAGAGGTAGGCCAGGTACGCCGCGAAGGCGAGGAGCCCGCCGATGGTGAGCCGGCCGGAGGCGATCTCCCACGCGCCCACCCCGATGATCACGAGCAGGCAGAGCGTCTCGACGATCTGCGCGGCCGGGCCGTACAGTGCGGACAGCCTGGCCTGGGCGACGTTGGCGAGCAGCCACGTGCGGCCCTCCCGGTGCAGCCGCGCCGCCTCGGCGTCCTGGCGGTTGTACGCCTGGACGAGGGACTGGTTGGCCAGGCTCTCCTCGATGACGCTGTTCATCGCGCCGTTGCTCGAACGCTCGCGCGCGGACGCGTTGCGCAACCTCGACGTGAACCCCCTGGAGACCAGCAGGAAGAGCGGCACCATCGCGAACGTCACCAGCGCGAGATCCCAGCGGATGAAGAACGCGGCCCCCGAGAAGAGAACCGCGCCCGCGACCGTGGTGATGATCCGTACCAGCCCGGAGCCGACGAGTTCCTCGATGGCCTCGATGTCGTCGGTGAGGCGGGCCATCAGGTCACCGAGGCGCCGGTTCTCGAAATAGTCCGGGGTGAGCGTCTGGAGGTGGGAGAACACCCGGTCGCGCAGTCGCAGGAGGAAGCGCTCCGCCGCGAGGGCCGTGGCGTACGCGCCGGCGAAGGACATCAACCCGGCGAGTACGGCGACGCCGACCCAGGCCCCCGCCGGAGCCCAGAAGGCGCCGAGGTTCCCCGCGCTGAGGACGCGGTCGGTGATGAGGCCGAACAGGCCGATCGCGCTGACCTCGCAGACGGACGCCGCGACCGCGGCCACGACGCCGGCCGCGAACAGCCAGCGCACGCCACGGGTCTGCGGCCAGAACTCCCTGAGCGTGGTGCGGATCGAGACGATCGGCGTGGTGGCCGGCGCCGTATCGGAGGCCGGGGCCGGGTGTGCTGCCGGAAGACCTGCCGGGTTCGCCGGCGATTCCCCGGTGGGGGAGGTGGGGTCCCCGGCACGCCCCTCGTATTTCTCGTCGGTAGGTCGGTTCTTTTCCACGTCGGATACCTGTTCTGTGATGACCGAGAGCCGGCGGGAAATCCCGCCGGCTCTCTTTCAGATCAGCCAGGGCTTACCAGCAGCTACGCCAGCAGCACCTACGGCGGCGCCAGCAGCAGCGACGGCGGCATCCCCAGCCACCACCTCCGCAGCCTCCGCCCCAACCCCAGGAACCGAACTGCCCTGTCGGAAAGACTTTGGTAAGGCTCATTTGGTGCCTCCCTCAGACTGGCTTCCGTGATCTTTCAATTGCGACACTATCACCCGTAGTGTCGCAAATCATTGAAAATGCGGTCGAATAGAATAGCTTTTAACTGACGGCATAGTGCGAATTATTCTGATTTAGTGTAAGTAAAGACTTGTGTTGCCGCCGTTTGGATCAGTGGCCGCATCGTCCCTGTTCGGCGGTCCGGACGGCCGCGCGGGACGGGGTGCTCCGTCGAGGTGCTTCTCCGCAGGGGATCTCCACGTCAGGTAATGGCCGATGGTCGGGAACGGTCGTCGTCGCCACGACCATCACGCGACCGGATGATGATGGGTGGAATAGGATGTAACGCGTATTAACCCGGAGAGTCAATAATCGCGCGGCAAAGGCGGACGTCCGTCATTAAAGGAGCGCGGCCGGCAGAGCCTCGTGAGGACACCTGTACCGCCCAGGGTGGCATCGCTATGATCATGGTCGGCCTGATATAGGCGTAATTGGGGAGACCGTGATGCCCGAGTTAGCGCGCATTCCCGATGGAATGACGTTTTCTCAGCGTGATCGACTCGGACAGTAGGGCTTTCCTGGGCAGAAACGATCACACGCGGGCAGACACGCGGACGAACAGAGAACGCCGGAAACAGGCGTGGAGCCT
>NZ_JADDIL010000077.1:0-47414 GCF_020826795.1 Microtetraspora sp. AC03309
GCGGGGGCTGGGGCGGGAAGCGCTCCCGGAACCGCGACGCGCGAGGGGGAATCGTCTGGTTCCAGTCGCGGAGGAATGATGTCGACAAAGGGTAATCTCGTGCTATGCCGGTCGCCGTCGTCACGGATTCCACCGCCTATCTGGACGCGGCGGAGAGCGCGATGTGGGGTGTCACCGTCGTTCCGCTCCACGTGGTCATCGGCGGGCGTGAGTTCGACGACACCGCGGATCCTGCGCTCACCGGAGTCGCCGAGGCGCTTCGCGACCACGCGCCCGTCACCACGTCCCAGCCGGCACCGCAGCGTTTCGCCGCCGCCTACGCCGCCGCAGCCGCCGCGGGAGCCGACGGCGTGGTCTCCGTCCATCTGTCCGGCTCCCTGTCCGGTACGGCGGAGGCCGCCAGGCTGGCCGCCAAGGACGCTCCCGTCCCGATCGAGGTGATCGACAGCGGGTCCGTCGGCATGGGCCTCGGATTCCCGGTCCTCGCCGCCGCCGAAGCCGCCCGGCGGGGCGCCTCCCTGGCCGAGGTGGTGTCCGCGGCGGGCGAGTCCGCCGCCGCCACGCGCAGCTTCTTCTATGTCGACACGCTCGAATACCTGCGTCGCGGCGGCCGGATCGGTGCCGCCGTCAACCTCCTGGGATCGGCCCTCGCGATCAAGCCGTTGCTCCACCTCGCCGACGGCACGATCACGGTCCTGGAGAAGGTGCGAACGGCGAACCGGGCGATCGCCCGGCTGGAGGACCTCGCCGTCCAGGCCACCGCCGACGGCGCGGTGAGCGTCGCCGTGCAACATCTCGGGGCGGCCGCGCGGGCGCGGGCACTGGCGGACGGCCTCGCGGCCCGTGTGCCCGCGGCATCGCGCCTGACCGTGGTCGAGGTGGGAGCCGTGATCGGAGCGCATGTCGGTCCCGGCCTGCTCGGGGTGACGATCGCGCCGGCCCATCCGTAGGCGTACTGATTTCCACAGGCGCACTGGTTTCCACAGGGTGTACCGCGGGGCCGTCGCGGGGGCACGGGCGCGCCTAACGTCACGGGCGTGCGAACCAAGGAGCAGCCGGACCACCGCCTCGCCGCCGAGGCACGTCTCCGCCTCCTCCTGGATGCCCGGCCGGCGCGGCCGGCGTCCCGGCCGTCCGAACCGCCTCGCCGACCAGGGGGCTCCGAGCCTTCCTCCGGCCGATCCGCGCGTCCAGGACCACCGCCGTCCTTCGGCCGTTCTCCACAGGCCCGGTCTCCCCACGGCGGTTCTGCTTCTGATGCTCTTCCGCCACGCGCACATCGCGAGGGCCGGCCCCGGCCTCCGGGCCAGGTCCTCAGCAAGCGGCCGGAGCGGTCTGGGCCTGCGACAGGAGTAGATCCCGACCATGACGGATCGTCGGTGGACATCGCGATGCGCCCCGTCGACGACTCACGTCGGGGCGCCGGAAGCGGGGGTGAGTGGGCGGATCCCGGGCCCCGGCCGATGAAGGACGAGGCAGCGCAGGATGACCACTGTCTGCCGCCGACGCCGCCGGAGCGCATCGGCTCCACCTGGAGGGAAAACGCCCTGTCGAGGGGGCGAGCGGTTCTCGACGGAAGCTCGGCGCTGAAGGAGACCATGCCGTTGCTCGATCCCGGGCGTCCCGGCCTGCGCGTTCTGGTTCTTCTCGGGTTGCTCGCCGCGGCAGTGGCGGGGATCTACGCCTGGCGGTCACAGCCGGTGGCCGAGCCCGTCACACCGCCCGTTCCCTCGGGTGCGGGGGCCATCAGCGCCGATGGAGCCGCCGCGAGAGCGGTTCTCCCCGGCGCCGCTTCCGGTGCCGCTTCCGGTCCTACGTCGCTGTCGCAGGCAGCCGGGGTGACGGTGCATGTCACAGGCAAGGTGCGGAAACCCGGTGTGCTCACACTCGCCACCGGAGCCAGAGTCGTCGACGCCATCGAGGCGGCCGGGGGAGCGCGCGCCGGTGCCTCGTCCGACGGTCTCAATCTCGCCAGGCGCCTCGTGGACGGCGAGCAGATCGTGGTCGGTGTGCCCGCCCCGCCGGGCGCCCCGGCCGGTACCGGCGCCGGAGGGATCACGACGCTTAGCCTCAGCTCCGCGACACTCGATCAGTTGCAGGATCTGCCCGGCGTGGGTGAGGTGCTGGCGCAGCGGATCGTCGAGTACCGGGACGCCCACGGAGGCTTCCAGAGCATCGACCAACTCCAGGACGTCTCCGGCATCGGCCCGCAGAAGTTCGCCGACCTGAAAGGCAGGGTCACGCCATGAGCGGATCGGCGCGGAGGCTCGGTCCGGCGGCTTCGCCCACAGCGTCTGAGCGGCCGCACACCGGGACGGCGGGCCTCGCCTGGGCTTCGGGGCACTCCCTGCGTCTGGTCTGCCCGGCGATCTCTTGCTGGCTGGTCGCGCTCGTGCTCATCGGGTGCTCCGCCACGACGGGTGCCGTCGTGGCCGTCGGGTCCGCGTCCGCCGCGCTGCTGATCTGGGCGGCGACCAAGCGCCGCCGCCCGCGTGCCCGGAAAAGCGGCCCCGGAGCCCCTGCGACTTCCCGCGCACACGGCTTCATGACCCGTGGAGTCGGCCGCCTGCGTGGCGCCATGGCTCATGGGGCCGGTTCTGGTGCCGGGCGGATCGGCCGCTCGTACGGCCCGGTGGCGGGGACGGCCCTCGGGGTGCTGGTCTGCTGCGCGGCGACAGCGGCGGTCGTGGCCTTCACGGTGCATGCGGTCGGCAGCGGCCCGGTGGCCGAACTCGCCGCCCGGCGTGCGACGGTCACCGCCGTGATCGAGATCAGCGATGACCCCAGGCCGCGACCGCAGCGGGGCGGTCTGACCCGGCAGGACGGCGTCGTGGTGGAAGCCCGGATGCTCACCGTCGAGCCCGGAGGAGGCACACCCGGTGGAGCTCCCGTCTCCCGCTCGGGGCTCCTCGACTCCCACCCCGCCGGCTCGGCCGCCTCCGTTGGGGACGGCCGACGAGAGGGGACGGGCGGGCGGATCCTGGTCGATGCTCCGGTGATCGTTCTCGCATCGGGGGACGGCTGGCGAACGTTGTCGCCCAGTCAGCGCGTCCGCGTGTGGGGGCGACTGGGGGTGGCAGACAAGGGGAGCCTGACCTCCGCCGTGCTGCTGGTCCGGGGGCCGCCTGAGGTGCTGACCGAGCCTTCTGCGCTGCAGCGGGCCGCCGGGGCGCTGCGCTCGGGTCTGCGAGGGGCCTGTGACGTGCTCCCGCAGGGGCAGCGTGGTCTGCTGCCCGGTCTGGTCGTCGGGGACGTCTCCCGTCTGGACGAGGAGATCAAGGAGAACTTCACCGCCGCGGGACTCAGCCATCTGACGGCCGTTTCCGGTGCCAACCTGGCGTTCGTCGCCGGAGCCGCACTCGTGATCGCCAGGATGGCGGGGCTTCCGCTTCCCGCGCGGGCGGTCCTGGCGATCGTCGCCATGGCGGGATTCACCGTGGTCGCCCGGCCGTCTCCCAGCGTGGTCCGGGCACTCGCCATGGGCGTGGTGGCGGCGCTCGCCCTGGGCACGGGACGGTCTCGGGACGGCGTCACCGCACTGTCCGCGACGGTGCTCGGCCTGATCCTCTTCAATCCCGGGCTCGCCCGGCAGTACGGCTTCGCACTGTCGGTCTTCGCCACCGGCGGCATCCTCGTCCTCGCTCCCCGGTGGCGTGACCGGATGGCGGCGCGGATGCCCCGTTGGGCGGCGGAGGCGATAGCCGTACCGGCCGCGGCGCAGGTGGCCGTGACCCCGCTACTGGTGCTCATGTCGGGACAGCTCGGCTTGGTGGCGATCCCCGCGAACCTGCTGGCGGGCCCGGCGGTCGCACCGGCGACCGTGCTGGGTTTCGGCGCGGCGATCGTCGCTCCGATGAACATGACCGTCGCTCAGCTTCTCGTCCGTCCGGCGGGGCTGGCCGCCGGCTGGATCATCGTCGTCGCGGAGCGCGCGGCGGCGCTTCCGGCGGCGACCATCGGCTGGCCCGGTGGCCTGACCGGGCTCGCACTCCTGGCGGCGGCGGCCGTCCTCGGCTGGTTGGTTCTGCGCGGCAGAGCCCGCCGGTACGCCGTGGCGGCGCTGGTGGCCGGAGCCCTCGTCGCGGTCCTCGTCATCGGTCCGCCGACCTCACCGTGGCCTCCTCCCGGGTGGCTGCTCGTCGCCTGTGACGTCGGGCAGGGGGACGGCATGGCCCTGTCCACCGGTCCGGGCAGCGCCGTGGTGGTCGACGCCGGTCCGAAGCCCGGCTCCGCGAACCGGTGCCTGCGCGATCTCGGAGTCAGGCGGGTGCCTCTCCTGGTCCTCAGCCATCCGCATCTCGATCATGTAGGTGGGCTGGCGGGCGTGCTGCGCGGGCGCACGGTGGGCGCGGCGGTCGTCAGCCCGAGACGGATACCGGCGGGCGAGAGTGCCCGCGTGTCCGCGGAACTCCGCGCGCGGCGGATCCCCGAGTGGGTGGTCCCACCCGGCGGCCGATGGCGGTTCGGCGCCACCGAGATCACGGTGGTCGCACCCGAGCCCGACGCCTCCGGAGAAGGTTCGGCGGAAGGAACGATCGCGAACAACGCCAGCGTCGTGCTGCTCGTACGGTGGTCCGGCGCGGGGGGCGCTCTCATCGGGTCGGCACTGCTCGCGGGTGACCTGGAGACCGAGGCACAGGCCGCCCTGTGGCGCCGGGGCATCCCGCGGGTCGATGTGCTCAAGGTGCCGCATCACGGTTCGTTGAGACAGGAGCCGGCCTTTCTCGCCGAGACGGGGGCGCGTGCCGCGCTGATCAGCGTCGGCACCGGCAACGACTACGGGCATCCCGCACCGTTGACGATGGCTCGCCTTCACCTGCTGGGCATGCGGACCTACCGCACCGACCTGTCCGGTGACATCGCGGTCATCGAGCGCGACGGCCGCCTCGCCGTCGTCCAGCGCGGCGATGACCGCTGATCGCCCCCCTCCGCGAGACGAGCCCCGGCCGCACGTTCGTTGCCCTCCGCGAGACGAGCCCCGGCCCCACATTCGTTTCCCTCCGCGTGGTCGCCCCACGGCCGGTCGATCCGCCGCGCGTCGGCTCCTCCTGAACGCCGTCCTCCGGCGAGGGCCGATCTCTGTGATCATCTGCGATAGAGCACGGACGTGGTCATGGGACGCCGTCAACGCCACTATGGCCACCGGGAGGATCACTGTGGAGAAGCTGCTCGTCTCGTGTGAGGAGCTGGCCGGGTTGATCGGCGCACCGTCGGTCCGGATCGTCGACACGCGCTGGCCCGTGGGCGACGGTCCGGCCGGACGTGGCCTGTACCGCCGCTCACGCGTGCCCGGCGCCGTCTACCTCGGGTTCGACGCCACCCAGGCGCCCAGCCCGCAGCCACAGGGCCGGGCCGCCCATCCCGCGACGCTCGCCACCGCGCTCGCCGGCCTCGGCGTCGGCACCGACACCACCGTGGTGGCCTACGACGACAATCACCAGTTCACCGCGGCGCGGCTGGTATGGCTGATGCGGGCTCACGGCTTCGAGCGGTCGTTCCGCCTCGACGGTGGATGGCCCGCCTGGCTGCGGTCAGGTGGGCCCGTGGAGACCGGTCCGACCTCCTGGCGGCCCGGCGCGACTCGCCCGCCGTTCCTGAGCCAGGCCGGCCCCGCGGTCGCCGGCCTGGACGACGTGCTCGCCCATCAGGCGGCCGGCCTGCCCATCGTCGACTGCCGCCGCGACTCCAGTTGGGCTGAGCAGCCGCAGCTCATCCCGGGCGCGACGAGGTTGCCGATGCGCATGCTCGTCGACTCCTCGGGGTTGCACCTTCCGCCGTCCCGCATCAGGTCGGCGGCCGCCGCGGCCGGGATCGGCGTCAGCACACCGGTTGTCGCGTACTGCGGAGCGGCGATCTCCGCCCCGGCCGTTTGGCTCGCCCTGCGCTCGGCCGGCATCGCCGGGGTACGGGTGTACGACGGTTCGATCACGGAATGGATCGCCGACGGCCGGCCCCTGAGCCCTGCGGCGGAGTGCCGGCCCGAGCAGCCCCGGGTGGCACAGCCTCGAACGGCCATGCCCGCGGGCCGAGAAGGGGCCGGCGATGCGCCGGCGACCGAGGATCGCTGACCACCATCGCCGGACGGCGGGAGCCGGCGAGGATGGCTTCCGTAGGTCTTCGGTAGGACCTCAGTACGGCTTCGGTACGGCTTCGGTACGGCTTCGGTACGGCCTCCATACGGTGGGAGAGCGGGCTGAGGGGCTGGAGGGGCGTTCAGTCGGCCGTTTCTCCTCCGGGTCCGGTTCCCGGTGGGGAGGCCGGGCGTGGCATGCTGCCAGGCATGGCGAATCCCGCACCCGTGACCCTGGTCGTCGGCGACGAGGAACTCCTGTCCGACCGGGCGGTCGGATCCGTCGTGGCGGCCGTACGAGCCACCGACCCGAGCGCTGAGATCCATGACCTGGTCGGCGGCAAGGTCGAGTCCGGCGAGCTCACCGGCCTGGCGTCGCCGTCGCTGTTCGGCGACAGATCCGTGATCGTGATCCGTTCCGCCCAGGACCTGTCCAAGGACGTCATAGCCGAGATCGTCAAGTACACGGCCCATCCGGCGGAGGACACGGTCCTCGTGCTGGCCCATCCGGGTGGTGTGAAGGGCAAGGCCCTCGTCGAGGGCGTGAAGAAGGCCGGTGCCGATGTCGTCACCGTCACCAAGCTGACCAAGCCCGGCGAGCGGCTGGAGTTCATCAAGGCCGAGATCAAGCGGGCGGGCCGATCGATCGCTCCCGCCGCCGCGCAGGCGCTGCTCGACGCGGTGGGGAGCGACCTGCGCGAACTCGCCGCCGCGTGCGGCCAGCTCGCCTTCGACACCCCTGGCAAGACCATCGACGAGGCCGCGGTCGCCCGTTACCACCGGGGCCGGGCTGAGGTCAGCGGGTTCACCATCGCCGACCTGGCCGTCGAGGGCAAGCTCGGTGAAGCGCTCGAACAGCTCCGATGGGCCCTGGCGACCGGGGTGGCACCCGTGCTGATCGTCAGCGCCCTCGCGGGCGGCCTCCGGTCGCTCGCCAAGGTCGGGGGTGCTCCGCGAAATCTGCGGGGTGGCCAGCTCGCCAGCCATGTCGGCATGCCTCCGTGGAAGATCGACCGCGTCAAGCGCCAGCTCACCGGGTGGGGCCAGGAAGGCATCTCCCGCGCCATGCAGGCCATCGCCACGGCGGACGAGCAGGTCAAGGGTGGTGGCACCGACCCCGCATACGCTCTGGAGCGAGCCGTCCAGATCATCGTCGCCAGCCGAACCGGCCGCTGAGCGGGCTCCGACCGGCCTTCCGCCCCTCGCACACGTATCCGGGTCGGCCTCCGGGCCCCGGATCGGGATCTGAGCGGCCTTCCGGCCCTCGCACACGTATCCGGGTCGGCCTCCAGGCCCCGGCCCTGTCTCCGATCGGCCGTCCGGCCCTTGGCACAGCCTTCGGTTCCGAGTCGGCCTCCAACCCCGCCCGGCGTTGGGGTGCCGTCAAGGTTGGCCCCACCAGCCGCCATCTGCAATGTTCCCGCAGGTCAGGCAATGGGATAGCTCCGCCGGCAGATAGCTGGCCGCGTGCGTCACACGGCCTCTCGCGGCGAGGCGGTGCCTGGGCCGGGCAACCGCACGGTTACCACCAGGCCGCCGCCGTGTCGAGGGACGGCCGTTACCGAGCCGCCGTGACCGCGGGCGATGGAGCGCACGATGGACAGGCCGAGGCCGAACCCTCTCCCACCACCGGTACGCTCGCGATTGAGACGCCGGAACGGCTGGAACAGCGACTCGATCTCGTAGTGCGGCACGATGGGCCCCGAGTTGGCCACGGTCAGCACCGCGTCCTCGCCGACGGTCTCCGTGCTCACGCAGACGAGCCCGGAGGGCACGTTGTGCTCGACGGCGTTCTCGACCAGGTTCTGTACCAGCCGTTCGAGCAGGATCGGATCACCTCTGGTGATCGCGGCGGCCGCGCCGTCGCAGGGCACGCCGAACTGGTCGCAGACGTGGCCGGCGATGTCAGCCAGGTCGACGGGGGTGCGCTCGGTAATGCCGTGCTCGGAGTCGGCCAGCGTGAGCAGGCCGTCGATCAGCCGTTCGTGCCGTTCGTTGACGGTCTGCAACGACGTGCCGAGCCGGATGCAGTCCTCCGAGGCGCCAGGCCTGCTGACCGCGAGCTCCACCAGCGTCCTGTTCATGGCCAGCGGGGTGCGCAACTCGTGAGAGGCGTTGGCGACCAGCCTGCGCTGTCCGTCGAAGGCCGCGTCTAGTTGCTCCACCATCAGGTTGAAGGCGTCGGCCAGGTCGCGTACCTCGTCTTGCGGGCCGTCCATGACGATCCGTTCGTGCAGTCCCCGCCCCGCTCCCACGGCGAGCCGCCGCGCGGTCTCGGTGATGTGGTGCAGGGGCTGCAGCGCGCGGCCCGCCACCAGCCAGCCGAACCCGACTGTGGCTGCGCCGACCAGCAGCAGCCCGATCGCGCCCTGCGATATCAGGGCGGTGGTGGTCGCCGCGCGGATCCTTTCGCTCAGCATCTGCCGTCCCTCTTCCATCGGCGGTCCAGATGGCGTAGAGGACAGAATGTGCTTTCCGCTGATGGCTGACGGCACCTGCTGGGACACCAGCAGGGTCGTGACGCCGAGCAGCACCAATCCGCCCACCAGGAAGAACGCCGCGTACACCAGGGTCAGCCTGGCCCTGATCGTGAGCTTCTTCATGCGATCCGGTACCCGGCTCCAGGAACGGTGTCGATCACGGGGATCTCCAGCTTGCGGCGCAGCTTCAGAATCGTCACCCGCACGACGCCGGTGAACGGGTCGATGTGCTCATCCCAGGCCCGCTCCAGTAGGTCTTCGGCCGACACCACCGCCCCGTCGGCGCGCAGCAATTCGGCGAGTACGGCGAACTCCTTGCGCGACAGCGCGACGTAACGTCCGTCGCGGTAAACCTCCCGCCTGGCCAGATCCATCCGGATGCCACGGCGGCTGAGGACTGGAGGCGTGGCGGGCCCGGTGCGCCGCAGCAGTGCCTGCACTCTGGCCGACAACTCGGCCAGTGCGAACGGCTTGGGCAGGTAGTCGTCAGCGCCGAGTTGGAGGCCCGCCACCCGATCCCGTACGGCCGCAGCAGCGGTCAGCATGAGAACGCGGGTTCGTGTGGCCGATTCCACGATCGATCGGCACACGTCGTCCCCATGGACGGCGGGCAGATCACGATCAAGGATGACCACGTCGTAGTCGTTCACTCCGAGCCGCTCCAGCGCCGAGCCGCCTTCGTTGACCACGTCAACGGCCAGCGCGTCGCGACGCAGCCACTCGGCGATGCCGTCGGCCAGCACCGGTTCGTCCTCAACGATCAGAACACGCACGCTCAGAAGTTCTATCCGGTTGTGTGTATCGCCACGGTTAACGTTCGCGCTAACGCCACGGTAATCGGATCTGCGATGAACTCCGGGGCCATGAAGACGAAGACGCTGATCACGCTCCTCGCCGTGGGCCTCACCCTGACTGCCTGCGGCGCCCAACCCGAGCCCAGGGTCGCCACCGCGAGCGGCGCCACGGCGAGCGCGGCCACGAGCCCTTCGGCCGCCGGTGACGGAGAGGTGGCCTTCGCCCGGTGCATGCGAGGTGAAGGCATCGACATCAAGGACCCGACCGACGGCCGCTTCCAGGTCAGAAGCGACATCGCAGAGAAGAAGAAGATGGACGCGGCGATGGCCAAGTGCGGTCACCTCCTCCCCGGCGGACAGGGAGGCAAGCCGAGTACTCAAGATCTCGATAGCGCGCGCAAGCAGGCAAAGTGCATGCGCGAGAACGGATACCCTAAGTTCCCCGACCCCGACCCCAGCGGAAGGCTCCAGCTGGATGTCGGAGCCCTCGGAGCCAGCCCTGACGACCCGAAGTTCAAGGCCGCGATGGAAAAGTGCCGCGCGGCATGACCGGCCGGATCGCGGCCGGGTCGCTCATCCTTGCGGCGGTCTGCGCCACCACCGCGGTAATCGTGTTTGGCGGGCGCGGAGACGAACCGGTCACCCGCGACGCCGTGCCCGCCGCTCTCGCCGAGGTCACCAAGCAGGACCTGGCCGACACCACGACGGCCACGGGGATCGTGGGCTACGGCCGGGAGCGCCCGCTGGCCGCGGCCGCTGCCGGCACGGTCACCGCGCTCCCCGCCATCGGCTCGACGGTCCGGCGCGGTGGCGTGCTGTTCAAGGTCGACCAGGTTCCCACCGTGCTCTTGTACGGCAAGGTGCCCGCCTACCGGACACTGCGGTCCGGCGTGCGAGGGGCCGATGTCCGGCAGCTGGAAGAGAACCTGCGCGAACTCGGCTATCGCGGTTTCACCGTCGATGACGTATTCAGCAGGGAGAGCGCGCGGGCCGTACGGAAGTGGCAGAAGGACCTCGGCGTCAAGCAGACCGGCGTGGTCGAGCTCGGCCGGATCGTCTTCCAGCCGGACGCCGTCCGCGTCAACGACCAGACGGCAGTGCCTGGGACGCTCGTCCGTCCGGGCTCTCCTCTCCTCACCGTCACCGGAACCGCGCACTTGGTCACCGTACGGCTGGACGAGACAGAGTACCGACTGGCCAAGATTGGCGCGACGGCGACGGTCAAGACACCAACCGGCGAGCAGGTCCAGGGAAAGGTCGCCACTGCGCACTTCGTGGTCAATTCCGATCAGGGAGGCACGACCACGAAAGTGGAGCTGACCGTGGCGATCGGAGCCGTCGGCTACGACCGGGCGGCGGTCGATGTGACGCTCGTCTCCGAAGTGCGCAAGGACGTCCTCACAGTGCCGGTCGCGGCGCTCCTGGTGCTGTCCGAGGGCGGGTACGGCGTCGAGCTCGGGGATGGCCGGATCGTTCCGGTCCGGACGGGGCTGTTCGCCAGTGGGCGGGTCGAGGTGTCGGGACAGGGGCTCACCGCCGGCCTGAAGGTGGGGATGCCGACATGATCGCGCGGCTCGAGGGCGTCACCAAGGCCTACCCCGGTGGGGTCACCGCGCTGGATGACGTCTCGCTGGAGGTCGAGAAGGGCGAGCTGCTGGCCATCGTCGGGCCGTCCGGGTCGGGAAAGTCCACCATGTTGCACATCCTCGGCACCTTGGACCGACCCACCAGTGGCCGGGTGCGCCTCGACGGCCAGGACGTGGACACGCTGCCGGACCGCGCCCTGTCGGAGCTGCGGGCCACCAGGATCGGGTTCGTGTTCCAGCAGTTCCACCTGACCACAGGCGCGTCGGCGCTGGACAATGTGGCCGACGGACTGCTGTATGCAGGGGTGCCGCTCGGGCAGCGGCGCGCCCGCGCGCTGGAGGCGCTCGACCAGGTGGGCCTCCGCCATCGCGTACGGCACCGGCCACACGAGCTGTCCGGCGGTGAGCGGCAGCGCGTGGCCATCGCCAGGGCGGCCGTGCGCAAGCCCGTCTTGCTGTTGGCCGACGAGCCGACGGGCAACCTCGACTCAGCGGCGGGCACGGGCGTGCTCGCGCTGCTACAGGAGCTGAACGCGTCAGGAACCACGATCGTGGTGATCACACACGACCTGGACATCGCGCACGCCCTGCCCAGGCAGGTGTGCATGCGGGACGGGCGGATACTGCCATGACAACGCTATCGGCCAGGGACGTGATCAGGGTGGGCGGGGCCGGGCTGCGCACCCGACCGCTGCGAGCCCTCCTGTCGGCCCTCGGCATCGCCATCGGGATCGCCGCGATGGTGTCGGTCGTCGGGATCTCCGCTTCCAGCACAGCCGAACTGGACAGGACCCTCGCCAGACTCGGCACCAACCTGCTCACGGTCGCGCCGGGCCAGACCGTCTTCGGGAAGCAGGCGCAGCTGCCGCAGGAGGCGGCGGCCATGATCCGCAGGATCCGCCCGGTGACGGGTGCCGCCGCCACCGCGCTGCTGCCCGACGCGCACGTTTACCGCAACGATCGGATCCCTGCCGCCGAGAGCGGAGGCATCGCCGTCGTCGCCACAGAGCTGACCGTCCCCCATCTCATCGGGGCGGCCGTAGCGCGAGGCACCTGGCTCAACGGCGCGACGGCGAGGTACCCAGCCGTCGTTCTGGGCTCGACGGCGGCTGAACGGCTGGGCGTCACAGCACTGGGACGGCGGGTGTACCTGAGTGGACACTGGTTCACCGTCATCGGGATGCTGGACGCGGCACCGCTCGCGCCGGAGTTGGACTCCTCCGCCCTGATCGGCTGGCCCGCTGCCGCACGGTACCTGTCGTTCGATGGGCATCCGACCACGATCTACACCCGCACCGAGGACTCGGCCGTGGAAGCGGTGCGCGCCGTGCTGGCCGCCACCGCCAAACCTCAGGTGCCCGGCGAGGTGAACGTGTCCAGGCCATCCGACGCGCTCGCCGCCCGCCAGGCGACAGACCGGGCTCTGACCGGCCTGCTGCTCGGCCTCGGCGCGGTCGCCCTGGTCGTCGGGGGTGTGGGCGTGGCCAACACCATGGTCATCTCGGTCCTGGAACGCAAAGCCGAGATCGGGCTGCGCCGGTCACTAGGCGCCACGCAGGGGCAGATCCGCGTCCAGTTCCTGGCCGAGGCGCTGCTGCTGTCCGGTCTCGGCGGTCTCGGCGGCCTGTTCCTGGGCACCGCGGTGACCGGTGTGTACGCGGCCATCCAGGCCCTGCCGATGGTGATCCCCATCTGGGCACTGGGAGGCGGTCTGGCCGCCACCCTGCTGATCGGCGGCCTGGCTGGGCTCTACCCCGCCATCCGTGCCAGCCACCTGGCCCCGACAGAGGCGCTGGCCTCGCCCTGACCAGCCGCCATCACACCACTGGATCGGCGGCTGGCCGCTGGGCGCGGCGGTGCGGGGAACGCGGTGAGTCCAGGCTCGGCGGCCACGGTTTCGGCTTACGTCGTGAGGCACTGTTGATCGGTAAGTCGGCGTACGAGGCCGGTGAACATGTGCTGGTGGACGTGGCGCGGCCTCCGTAGCTGTAATGTTCGCCGGCGCCTTCGAACTCCGGGAGGCTGATGAGGGTGGCCGGGCAGCTCAGGCGTGTGCCGGAGCCGTCCGGCCGAAGTGCCGACTCGCCGATGGGTGTCGGCACTTCGCTGGTTTTGAGGACAGGCCAGTGCCGGTACGTCCAGGATGAGACCCGATTCGGGGAAGGAATGTGCCGCCTCCGCGTGTTCTCGGCACTTTCCACGTGCGCATGCCCGCCGCGGCCAGAGGCCGCCATCCTTCTCTGAGCGTAGAAGAGAGACCTGAACCTCGTGGCGCGCCCCCTGCTGGTGGGGCCGGCCTTACCAACAGGCCGCGTTCCGGCGCTGTCCGTTCGCTCCGGGGCTCGACGGACCAGGTCAGGCGGCGGTCTCCTGCATGATGGCGCCGTCGTGCAGTTCGAGTACACGATCGGCGAGTGTGATGAGCTTCGGATCATGGGTGGCGACCAGCGCCGTCACCCCTTCGCTGCGGACGAGGGCCTGGAGCAGTTGCATGATCTGCAGTGCGGTGTGCGAGTCGAGCTGTCCCGTCGGCTCGTCCGCGATCAGCAGGCGGGGCCGGTTCGCCAGCGACCGGGCGATCGCCACACGCTGCTGCTGCCCACCGGACAGCTCGTACGGCCGCTGGTTCATGTGATCGCCCAGCCCGACCAAGGTCAGCAGCATCCGCACCCGCTCCTCACGCTCGGCGACCGCCGCGCGGGTCAGGCGGAGCGGCACCCCGACGTTCTCGGCCGCGGACAGGACGGGAATCAGTCCGAAGGACTGGAACACGAAGCCGATCATGTCCCGGCGCAGCTCAAGCAGGGCGGCCTCAGGCAGCTCCGTCACTGTCCGCCCGGCTACCTCGACCCGGCCCTCGTTCGGCCGGTCCAGGCCGCCGATCATGTTGAGGAGCGTCGTCTTGCCTGATCCGGATCGGCCGCGTACGGCGACCAGCTCTCCGGGGTAGGCCTCGAACGACACCCCTCGCAGGGCCTCGACCCCCTTGGGATAGACCTTGCGCACGCCTTCGGCGACGACCAGCGGCTGCTTCGTCATCACTGTTCGTCTCCCTGGTTGGCGGGCCACACTCCGATGTGGTCGCGTTCGAGCTCAAGCCGGACCCGGCGTTCCATCTCCAGCGCGGACATGAAGTCACGCGGGAGCTGCAGGCGGCCTGCCCGGTCGAGCACGGCGTACTCCTCGGCGATCACGCCGCCGTCCTCGGACGTACGGCGGAGCGTCTCGCTGGAGGTCCGGCCGTCCCGGATGCCGATCGTCCGGTCGACCTGGTCGGCCACCATGGGGTCGTGCGTGACGATGACGGTGGTGACGCCGAGCTCCCGGTTGGCCCGGCGCAGGGCGCCGAAGACGTCTTCCGATGTGTCGCTGTCGAGCTCGCCGGTCGGCTCGTCGGCCAGGATCACCTCGGGAGAGTTGGCCAGCGCGACCGCGATGGCCACGCGCTGCTGCTGGCCGCCCGACATCTCCCCGGGGCGCCGTCCGGCGCAGTCGGCCACGCCCAGCAGCTCGAGCAACTCCGCCGCCCGCGCCCGATGCGCCTTGTTGGCCGCCAGCCGCATGGGCAGCAGGACGTTCTCCTGCGCCGTGAGGTAGGGGAGCAGGTTGCGGGCCGTCTGCTGCCAGATGAACCCGACGACGGAGCGGCGGAACCGCAGCCGGTCGCGGGCGGTCATCGACAGCAGGTCCATGCCGGCGACCCGGGCGAGCCCGGCGGTCGGCACGTCCAGCCCGGAGAGCACGTTGAGCAGCGTCGACTTGCCCGACCCGGACGCGCCGACGATCGCGATCAGCTCACCCTTGTCGATCAGCAGGTCGAGCCCCTGCAGGGCGACCACCTCGACGCCCTCGGTCTTGTAGATGCGCACCAGGTTGTCGCACAGGATGTGGGCGGCCGCGCCGAAGGCGGCTTTCGCCGCCCCGGCCTGTGCCTCCAGATCAGCGAGACTTTGCACGGCTGCCTCCAAGGTAGATGCCGGCCAGGGCGACGAGGGCGATCCCGCCGGCCAGCAGGGCGGGCATGACCGGGTCGATCGGGTAGTCGCCGAACCGCAGGCCGGCGTAGGCGGACAGGTCGATGCCCTTTCCGAGCAGCGTGGGCAGGCCGAGCCCGAGCGCGAGCCCGGCGAATCCGGCGAGGACGAGCACCGGGCCGACTTCGAGGACCGCCATGACCCTGGCCTGGCGGCCCGTCAGGCCGATCGCGGTCAGCAGTCGCAGGGCCCGGGCCCGTTCGGCCGCTCCCGAGATGAGCATGATCGCCACCGCGACCAGCGTGTACGCCGCGAGGGCGAGCGTCACGACGCGCAACCCGGTCATCAGGCTGGACGTGAGCGGCGCCGCGGCGATCTGCGCGAGTTCGTCCTCCATGGTGCGGACCACCGTGCCGGCCGGCACGGCCGCCTTGACCGCGGCGGGGTCTCCGCTGATCAGCAGCGTGTTCGTGTGCTGCGGCATGGCCGGGACGACGACGAGCGCCAGGTCGGGGGACCCCACACCGGGCAGTGAGGTGATCTTGCCTTGCGGGCGCACGGTCATCCGCTCCGGCCAGCCGATGTCGAAGCTCGACATCGCGGCCACGTCGGGTGACACGAGGGCCCCGCCCGCGGGCGGCCGGGGGATGTCGAGGGGACTGCCCGCCACCAGCCGCCGGTAGGCGTTCAGGTCGATCGCGACGACGGCGGTGTCGCGGCCCCTGAACCCGACCTCGGCGACGGACTGGCCGATCGCGGCGGGGACGACCTCCTTGACCCCCGACGTCCGCCTGATCCGCTCGATGAGGTCCGCCGGGATGCCCTGCTGCCGTTCCACCCGGATCTCGGCTCCGACCCGCTGCCAGGCGGCCAGGCGCTGCGCCGTACCGAGCCCGTCCGCGGCGACCGCGCCGTACGCGGAGATCGCGAGCGCGGGCAGCAGGGTCAGCACCGGCAGCGTGGCGCCCGTCGCGGCGCGTGCCGCCATGGCCAGCCCGAGGTACGGCGCCGCGTCCCTGCGGCGGGCGGCGAGCCGCAGCAACAGGCGGAGCGGGAACGGGTAGAGGCGGAGCGCGACCAGCGCGGCGGCGACCGTGAGGAACGCGGGCACCAGCATCAGGAACGGGTCGTCGCCGAGCCCGCGGGTGCGCAGCAGTTGGACGCCTCCGGCCCCGAGCAGGACGATCAGGATCTCCAGGGCGATCCGCTTCGGGGACGGCTTGCGCGCCACGATGTCGTCCCGGCGTTCGTTGAGGGGCTGCCGGTGGTCGCGGGCCGCTTCCGCGCACGCGTAGGCGACGGCCGCGACGGCCAGCGCGACGGGACCGGCGAGCAGCATCGGCAGGTACGGCCCTCGCACCAGGAAGGACAGCCCGGCGCCCGCCAGCGCCGCGGGCACCACGGCGAGCGCGGTCACCCCGCCCCCGATGGCCGTGATCCGCCGCAGTGACGCGCCGCGCGCCCGCATCAGGGAGAGGCTGCCGTGCATCCGGGCGCCGAGGAGTCGTACGGCGAGTGCGATCGTGCCGAGGCAGGCCACGGCGAGGCCGCCGAGGAGCACCGCCATCAGCGCGCGGGTGGTGGACAGCCGGTCGAGGAACTCCGCGATCAGCTGGTCGAGTCCCGTCGCGAGCGAGACGCCCTGCCCTTGGGTGGAGATCCCGGTGGTGACGGAGGTGCCCTGCCGCGCGCTGGGCACCTTGTGGCCCGCCTCGACCACCCCGGCGAGCACGTCCCGCGCGTTGCGGGCGGTCAGGGCCGCCGGGTTCACCTGGAAGACCCAGCTGTAGTTCAGGTCCAGTTTCCCGGACGCCAGGGCGTCGCCGTTGGCCAGGCCGGTGATGTAGTGGTCCTCTTCGTCGGCGAGCGGCTCCTGCCTCCTGACGACCTCCGACATCCCCCTGTTGTAGACCGTCCAGAACGCGTCGTCGGGGTCCAGCGGTTCGTAGAGGCCGGTGACCGTGGCCTGGTACCCCTCGAACGGGACCGTGTCGCCGACCTTGATGCCGAACTGGGCGGCGGGATCGGCCGCGAAAGCGACCTCGAAGTGCTTCGGTGTGTCGCTCCGTCCGGGAGCCTTGCCCTCGACATACCTGATCCGTGAATCCGTGTCGTTGACCCAGACGAGGTACAGATAGCGGTGCCGCCGGTCCGTGATCTGCATCTTGCTCGTCAGGTAGCCGTACCTGGCGGTGCCGTCCAGCACGCCCTGGACGCTCGGCGGCATCGCGGCACGCCAGAGGGCGTTCTTCCGCGCCGTCTGCTCGACGTTCTTCGGAGGGTCGAAGCTGTAGGTGCCGTCCAGGTTGACGGTCAGCGCGGTCGTCAACGGGGGCGAGGTCCGCAGCAGGGTCTCCGCGCTCTCGTCGAGGGACGCCTCCAGCGCCCGGGGAAGCCCGGCGACCAGCAACGACGCGGTCAGCGCGAGCAGGGCGAGCAGCGCCGCCGTCCCCCGGTGCGCTGTGAGCAGCCGGATCATCGGTCCTCCCCGGAACGCAGCACGCCACCGGGCCCGCGCCGATGCAGCGTGCGGGCCAGTCCGATCACGACCACCAGGAGCACGGACGCGACCGCGAGGCCGAGCGCGGTGATGCTCGGCCACGGGATGTCCAGGATGACCGACGGTGTCACCGTCGTGGCCTGCCCCGTCAGCACGATGGACGGCACGACGGCCATGGCCACCACCACGGCGAGCAGCACGCCACCTACCAGTGACAACCCGATGACGAACGACTGCTCGACGGCGAGCAGGCCGAGCATCTGCCGGAAGCTGACTCCGAGCGCGCCCAGCAGCGCGAACTCCGACCTGCGCTCTCGCGCGGACACGGCCGCGTTGACCAGGAACCCCAGGACGGCGAACGCCAGCGCGGCGACGAAGCCGAGGACCAGCGCTCCCTGCAGGCCGCCCGCCAGCGGGTCGTCCCTGAGCTGCCGGTTCAGGGCGCCGACGTCGGTCACCTCCGCCCCCCGTTTCGCCAGTACGGCCGCCGCGGCCGAGGTGTCGTCGCCGGAGACGGCCAGCCACCACTCCGTCGCCTCCGCCGGGACCTTGGCCGCGGTGCGCAGCAGGGACAGGTCGGTGAGGACGGCCGAGGTGCCGGCGGGCGTGCCCGGCATCGCTCGCACGGTCCCCACCACCATGACCGGGACGGGTGCCGTGCCGACGGTCAGCGTGTCGCTCTTCGCCAGGTCCTCGGTGACCACGACCGGCAGAGCCGCTTCCTGCGCGGCCAGCCTGGACGAGAGTGCGGCGAGCGAAAGGTCGGACAGGTCCGGGCGGAGCAGCATGATCTCGTTCAGCTTCGTCGCCTCCGCCGCGATGAGATCGACGTCGCCGCCCCCCATGGCCGCCCGTACGCGGTGGACCGGCATGAGCGCGGTGACACCGGGCAGCGACGAGAACGCCTGCTTCTGGTCTCCCGCGTCCGGCCGGATGGCCACCCGCAGGTCGGCGCCCGCGAGATGCCTGGCCTGGTCGTCCTGCGACTGCCTCCAGGTGGAGGAGGTGGCGAGGGACAGCGCGCCGATCGCGACGGCCATCGTCAGGAGCAGCGCAGGACCTGAGTAGCGCGCGGGTCGCCTGCTCACCTGGCGGGCGCCGACGGCGGGTGCGAATCCGGCCCGCCGGGCGGTGGCCCGCTCCAGGATCCGTGAGACGAGGGGGACCAGTCGAAGGCCGAGCAGGCCACCGCAGAGCAGTGCCAGCGCCGGTCCCATCACGATCAGCGGGTCGATGCCCAGATCGCCGCCCGTCGTCTCGGTCACGGGGGCGCCGTAGAGCCGTAGCTGCCAGATCGCGAGCGCCGCGACCACGAGCAACGCGAGGTCGGCCCCGGCTCGCTGGATCAGGCCCTGCCGGTCACCGCGCCCGCGCGCCCCCTGTTCCTCGACGTACGTCCTGCGGGCCCCTCTGACGGCGGGAAGCGCGAGCAGCACGGCGCAGACGAGCGCCACTCCCGCGGAGATGACGAAGGTGCTCACACCGGGGGCCTGCCAGAACGGCACCTCCGCGCCGCCGACGAGCGCGAGCAGGGGCGGCGCCAGGAACGGTGCGGCCACCGCGCAGGGGAGCGCCACCAGCAGCGCCTCACCGCCCGCCAGGGCGGCGAGCCGGACCGATCCCGCACCCCGGGACCGCAGCAGCGCGATCTCCATCCGGCGGTGGTCGGACAGCAGGCGGGCCGTCAGGGTCAGGGCGTACGCCGCAAGGACCAGGAGCTGGAGCACCGGGATCAGCATCGTCGAGCGGGCGACCAGCGCGGCCCGGTCGAGCTGGGTGAGCATGCCGGGAAGGCCGGTGGAGATCGAACACCCCGCGCAGTCGCCCTTGAGCGCGTCCGAGATGCCGGTGACCGACGCGGCCAGGGGACGGAGGTCCTCTCGGGACAGGCCGCCCAGATCGGGTACGGCCAGCCAGGTCGCCGAGACGCCGGTGGCGAACCGGCCGAGAAACGTCTTCGCGGGAATCAGGAGCGGGCCGTATGTCGTGTAGTCGCCGACCTGGCTGCCCGCGCGGAGCAGTTCGTCACCCGTCCACCGGCCGCCGTTCGGGGCGGTGAGCCGGAAGACGCCGCTGATCCGGACCCGGACGCGGCGGTCGTCCAGCCGGCCCACGACCTCGAACTCGCTGCCCGTGCTCAGCCGCATCGCGGCGGCGGCGGGCTCGGACAGCGCGGCCTCGACCGTGCTTCCCTTCTCACCCTTGTCCGCTCCCGTGCCGGCGTTCGGGGCGCTCTCACCGGGCCAGGCGCCGGCGACCAGCTCGGCGTGCTCGCGGAGGTCGTCGTACGTGGCGAATCGGGTCAGGTCCGGGCGGTCCCGCCCCTCCTGTCCGGGCATCGCGTACGAGTCGGACCGGGCGCCGGACACCACGCGGTTGGGGACGCCCGCGTAGCCGCGCGCGATCCGGTCACGGACCCTCTGGTCGATGCGGGCGTAGTCGTCGGCCCGCACGGAGGAGGTCACGGTGGTCGACGTGAAGGAGAGCGGCGCGGTCTCCATGGCCTGCCGTACACCCCTGTCGGTGACGGAGGCCGCGTACGCCATGAGCGCGACCAGCGTGGTGGTGGCAAGAAGGATCGAGCCGAACGCCGCCACCAGCAGGAGCGGCTCGCTCAACGCGCGCCGGATGACCAGCGGTGTCCGCCCCCGCATGTACCGTCCTAAAGGCTCGCCGGGCTACCTATCGATCGCCTCACCATAGGGGGGTTGACGACGGGTCAGGAAGATCGGTGACGGACTCGATGCGCGGCGGCGACCCGGACGTGATATCGAAACTGTGACATTTCTCGACTTGAATCGTCAAAAACTTTATGAATGCGTCCCATGCGGGCGGAACGTGCCGCCGTGCGCTCAGGAATCGCGGTGGGCACGGCGAAGGCACGGCGAAGGAACGGCGAATCACGGTGACCGTACGGCCGGCGCCGTGCCTGGTCATCACGTGAACCCCGGCACCGCGAGCACCGGAGCACCGGAGCACGCCGGGCGCGGCGAAAATGCGATAAATCCGATGACCGTGATGAGCCTGATGACCGTGACGAACCGATGAACACGATGAAGCCGATGAAGCCGATGAACGTGATGACTCTGATGAACTAGCGTCATGACGTGATGAACCCGATGAAATGGTGCCTGCCGGCGCGCGGCGGCCACGCGATGAACGCGATGAACGCGATGAACGCGATGAACGCGATGAACGCGATGAACCGGTTGGAGGCACCAAAACGCCGCACCCCCGGAAAAGGGGATGCGGCGTGGACGTCCGCGCGGCCCGCGTCGCGGGTGACTGCGTGAACTACTTGGCGGCCTGCAGGGCGGCGGCGCGCTTGGCGATCGCCGACTTGCGGTTGGCGGCCTGGTTCTTGTGGATGACGCCCTTGCTGACGGCCTTGTCCAGCTGACGGCTCGCGGTCTGCAGCGCGGCCAGGGTCTCCTCGACGTTGCCCTGGTCGGCGGCCTCGCGGAACTTGCGGACCGCCGTCTTCAGGGACGACTTGACAGCCTTGTTACGCAGCCGGGCCTTCTCGTTCTGCCGGTTGCGCTTGATCTGGGACTTGATGTTCGCCACGAAGAAAGCCTCGGTGTGAGTCTTGGTCGGATGGGGCGCGCGGGCTCGAGAGAGGGCGCGCCACACGCAGTTGAACAGGGTACCAACAGCCTGGTATGTCGCTCAAATCGAACGAACGGGTGGTCACCTGCCCCGCAATCCTAACCCGGTCCGGCCCCGTCAGGTGTGCGGCCGGACCCAGGATTCCTCGTATTCCCGCCAGTCTTGTTCCGTGGCCGTGAAATCGACGTACATCGCCAGCCCCACCTTCGTCCTGCGGCTGTGTTCCGTGAGGGCCAGGCGGGCGCCCTCGGCCGCCGTCGCGACGCTCTCGGCGTGGTCGCCGGCGTGGTCGTGGTAGGCGGGGGCGCCGATGAGGAGGGTCTTGTCCTCGGGCACGATGCCGAGTGCGATCTCCGCCTGCCGCGTGACGTGGCCGCCGTAGAGCGAAGGGAGGAACGTCCACGAGTCGTACGTCATGATGGCGACCTGGTCGGTGAGTCCGGTCACCTGGCGGAAGTAGCCCTGGCTCCAGTACTTCTCGTGCCCGATGGCCAGCCGGGCCGGCGGCCCCAGGCCCGCCAGCGGCTCGATCTGCTGGGTGGCGACCGACAGAGGACGCGTTCCGATGGCTTCGCGGGTCTCCCGCAGCACGGCGAGGAAGGCCGGATCCCCGTCCCTGACCGGCTCGAAGTCGTAATGGATGCCGTCGAAGCCGAGATCGACGAGGGCCTTGGCGCCGGCGACGATGCGCGTCCTGGCCTCGGGATCGCTCAGATCCAGGCGACCCGGATCGACGCGCTGCCCCAGCCATGCGGAGACCCGGACCCCGGGGAGTCGTTTCTTCCACCATTTCAAGAAATTTTGGGCATTGGGGTATTTGTCAGGGGCAAGGGTGCCGTTGTGAGAGAACGGGCCACTGTGTACGTACACGTCCTTGACGGAGCCCAGCCGTACGGCGAGGGCGTCGACGTCGGCGGCGGTGCGGCGGCCGTCCACCCACGCGTGTCCCATCCAGAGAGCGTCGTTCCCCGTGCTCCTGGCCCACGCCGCCGGAGAGCCAGTGAACTGCAGGCGCAACGCCGCTATGGCGATCAGCCCGATGGCGACCAATACGGCCAGGACGATCGCGGTCCACCTGATCAACCGCTTGGTGATGGTCAAGGCAAGCATCCGGACATGCCACCATGGAGGTTGGCTGGTTCGCCAGCCGTTGACGAGAGAGAAGGCCGAGTCGGCGACGGCACGGCCCGATCCGTCGATCGCAGTCACAAACCCTGTTGAAACGGACCTCGGTGCGCACTCAGCCTGGCCAGACCGACCCCGCGTTGATCCGCAACTTCTGCATCATCGCGCACATCGACCATGGCAAGTCAACCCTCGCCGACCGGATGCTGCAGCTCACCGGTGTGGTCGACGACCGTTCCATGCGCGCGCAGTACCTCGACCGCATGGACATCGAGCGCGAGCGCGGCATCACGATCAAGTCGCAGGCCGTGCGGCTCCCGTGGAACGGTCATGTGCTCAACATGATCGACACGCCCGGCCACGTGGACTTCTCCTACGAGGTGTCCCGCTCGCTGGAGGCATGCGAGGGCGCGATCCTGCTCGTCGACGCGGCCCAGGGCATCGAGGCCCAGACACTGGCCAACCTCTACCTGGCCATGAACGCCGACCTGCACATCATCCCGGTCCTCAACAAGATCGACCTGCCCGCCGCCCAGCCCGACAAGTACGCCGAGGAATTGGCCGGGCTCATCGGCTGCGACGCTTCCGACGTGCTGCGGGTGTCCGGCAAGACCGGAGTCGGCGTCACCGAGCTGCTCGACCACGTGGTCGAGACCATTCCCGCGCCCGTCGGCAACGCCGACGCGCCCGCCCGCGCGCTGATCTTCGACTCGGTCTACGACACCTACCGCGGCGTCGTCACGTACGTCCGGGTCGTGGACGGGCAACTGTCCAAGCGTGAGCGGCTGCTGATGATGTCCACCGGCGCCCAGCACGAGCTCCTGGAGATCGGCGTCATCTCGCCCGAGCCCATGCCGTCCGCGGGGCTCGGCGTCGGCGAGGTGGGCTACCTCATCACCGGTGTGAAGGACGTCCGACAGTCCCGGGTCGGTGACACCGTCACCAGCGCGACCAAGCCCGCCGTGGAGGCGCTCGGCGGCTACGAGCACCCCAAGCCCATGGTCTACTCCGGGCTCTATCCGATCGACGGTGACGACTACCCCGAGCTGCGCGAGGCCCTCGACAAGCTGCGGCTCAACGACGCCGCGCTGGTCTACGAGCCCGAGACCTCGGCCGCGCTCGGCTTCGGCTTCCGTTGCGGCTTCCTTGGCCTGCTCCACATGGAGATCGTCAGGGAGCGGCTCGAGCGTGAGTTCAACCTCTCGCTCATCTCCACCGCGCCGAACGTGATCTACCGGGTGGTGATGGAGGACGCGCGCGAGCTGATCGTCACCAACCCGTCCGAGTTCCCCGAAGGCAAGATCGCGGAGATCCACGAGCCCATGGTCAAGGCCACGCTGCTCGCTCCCGCCGAGTTCATCGGCGCGATCATGGAGCTGTGCCAGGGACGGCGCGGAAACCTCCAGGGCATGGACTACCTGTCCGAGGACCGCGTCGAGATCCGCTACACGCTGCCGCTCGGCGAGATCATCTTCGACTTCTTCGACCAGCTCAAGTCGAAGACCCGCGGCTACGCCTCCCTCGACTACGAACCGTCGGGCGAACAGTCCGCCGACCTCGTCAAGGTCGACATCCTGCTGCAGGGCGAGGCCGTGGACGCATTCAGCGCCATCGTCCACCGCGAGAAGGCGTACGCGTACGGCGTCGAGATGGCCAAGAAGCTCAAGGACCTCATCCCGAGGCAGCAGTTCGAGGTGCCCATCCAGGCCGCCATCGGCGCCCGCGTCATCGCCCGCGAGAACATCCGCGCCATCCGCAAGGACGTCCTCGCCAAGTGCTACGGCGGCGACATCAGCCGTAAGCGCAAGCTGCTGGAGAAGCAGAAGGAAGGCAAGAAGCGGATGAAGATGGTCGGTCGCGTCGAGGTCCCTCAGGAAGCGTTCGTGGCTGCTCTTTCCACGGAGACGTCGTCGGCGGACAAGGCCAAGAAGTAGGCGCGAAGCGGACGCGGCACGGTCCGAGCCGCCGGGCCGTCGGCTGAGGAGCGTGCATGGACGTCCTGGTCACCGAGCGTCTGGAGCTGCGCCGGCCGGTGATCGGCGACCTCGCCGACGTGTACGTCGTGCACGCCGATCCGGAGACCAGCCGGTACAACCCGTCCGGCCCGGACGCCGACGAGCAGGCGAGCCGGCTCCGGTTGCAGGGCTGGATCGCCGACTGGCGGGAGCGCGGCATCGGCTACTGGACCGTGCGCGCCGGGGGAGTGGTCCTCGGCTTCGGCGGGCTCCGCTTCCACGAGGTGGGGGGCGACGAGGTGCTCAACCTCTACTACCGGTTCCGGCCCGCCGCCTGGGGGCGCGGCTATGCCCGGGAGATGGCCGCGGCGGCCCTGGCCGCAGGTCGGGAACGATTCCCCGACCTGCCGATCGTCGCGGTCGTCCGGGACATCAACATCCCCTCGCGCAAGGTGGCCGAGGGCATCGGCATGCGGTTCGATCGCACGATCCCCTATGCCGGCGTGGACAGCCACGTCTTCGTGCTCGATCCCGGCGTACGGCCGGCTCCCAACGGCGGGAACCGCTGACCCGCCGGGAATTGTCGGTCGCCTCGCGTACCTTCTGAGTCGAACGCCTGTGCGATTCGGAGGTCGAAAATGATCGCAGATGCTCACGCCGCCGAGCGGTTCCTGCGCGCCGCGATGCTCGGCGTGGCGATGGCTGTGGAGACGCAGCGGATCCTTCGGCTCCATACCGGCGACTCCCCACCCGACGCGGACGGCACCGTCGGTGTCGAGATCCCGTTCCCGGAGTCGACCGTGATCGCCGCCGTGCTCGACGCCGCCGCCACCTGCTTCCAGCCGCGAGGCGACACGGGGGAGGATCCACGGCAGGCTGTCCTCATCCCGCTGCTTGAGCTGGCCTCGCTCGCGGGTCCCGCCATCCCGCCCCAGTCGCTCCGGGGCGGGTGACGGTCCGCGGGTACGCGCCCGCGGGCTCCTGTACGGAGATCAGCGGACGGCGCGGCAGACAAGAGCGTCGGACGCGCCGCGGAAGGCGGCCGAGATCACGTCCGAGGTGAGGTACTTGCAGGCCAGGTACGGGTCCCCCTGGCCGGCGTAGACGAGCGCGGAGGAGGTGGAGCCGGAGGCGTAACACCTGAGGACGTTGTCGCTCTGGTAGAAGCCGATCCACGCCGACGAGCTGACCTTGGCGTGGCAGTAGTCGCCGATGGACAGCGGGCCGAACGTCAGGTCGACCGTCTGGGCCTGGGCGGGCGAGCTGGCGGTGAAAACGGCGGCGAAGGACAGGAGCACGCCGGCGGTCAGGGTGAGCGAGCGGCGGAGCATGGCACCTCCACGGGAGCGGGGAACGGGGCACTGAGTCGCGCCACCGGATCGGACACGGCAGCGCCGGATGGGGATGCGGCGGGGACCGAATCGGGCAGCGCCGGGTTGGGATGCGGCGGGGATCGGTATCGGGCGGTGCCGGGTCGGAATGGGCGGATGTCGCGGGGACCGGTGCGAACCCAGGCGCACCGATCCCCGCAGCAGGTGGGTGGTCAGCGCAGCACGGAATAGAGCGCCGAGGTGAGGGACGCCTTGGCGTCGTCCTGATCGAGTGACCACATCATCGAGCCGCCGAGACCCTTGAGGCGGATGTAGGCCGCCTTCTGCACGAGAACCGCCGGATCGTCGTACGACCAGAACTCGTTGCCGTCGTAGAGCCACAGGGTGCCGGTCAGCAGGTCCCGGTATCGCTTGCCCGGCTTGCCCGCCAGGATCTTGTAGTCCTCGGTGCCCGCGGCGAAGGTTCCCGGAGCGGGGCCGGTCGCCGCCGCGTACAGCCCGTTACCGCTGGACCGCACGCCCGTCCAGCCCTGCCCGTACGCCGGGACGCCGACGACGATCTTGTTCTTGGGGGCGCCGCGCGACACGTAGTCCTTCACGGTCTGGTCCACGCTGAAGCGCACCGGGTTCGGGTCCCGCCGATCGGTCAGCAGGTTGCCGTTGTGTCCGGTCCGGAGCTCCCAGGATCCGTGCAGGTCATAGCCCTGGACGGTGGCGAAGTCGAGCTGGGCGAAGACCGGGCCCACCTCGAAGCCGGCGTCGATCTTGGCTGCCGCGGCCGGGAGGAAGGCCGTGAGCTCGGAGTGCCGGTCTACGGCCGTCATCTGCCGCCGCAGCTCGCTCAGGAACAGCGTGAAGTTCTGCTTGTCCTCCGGCCGGATGATGTTCCCGTCGTTGCCGGAGGAGCCGGGCCACTCCCAGTCGAGGTCGATGCCGTCGAAGATCCCGGCCCCGGTGCCTTCGGGGAGACCGGGCAGGTTGCCCTTCAACCACAGGTCCACGCAGGACGCGGCGAGCGTGGCGCGCGATTCCGGTGTGAGTACGGCGTCGGAGAAGTACTTCGAACCGGACCATCCGCCCAGCGAGATCAGCACCTTCAGGTTCGGGTGCTTGGCCTTCAGCTTCCTGAGCTGGTTGAGGTTGCCCTTGAGCGCCTGGTCGTCGCCGTCCGCGACCCCGTCCACGCTCTGCTCGGCGGGAACGCCCCGCTGCCAGTCGGCCCACGGATCCGCCGAGTAGCACGTGCCCTCGGCGCCGACGAAGCCGAACGCGTAGTTGATGTGGGTGAGCTTGGCGGCGGCGCCGCTGGTGTCCAGGTCCTGCACATGGAAGTTCCGGCCGTAGACGCCCCACTGGATGAAGTAGCCGACCCGCTTGTAGCGGTCGTTGCCGCCGGACCGGCCCCGTGCCGCCTCTTCCTGGGGTCCGGCGGCGGTCCCAGTGGCGGTCCCAGCGGCCGCGGCGGCTTCGGGTGCCGCGGCCTGTACCGGTTCGTCCTGTGCCGATCGGGCCTGCGCTGTCTGTGCCAGCGCGGGCGTGGACGCGGCCGCGGCCGCGAGTCCCGTGGCCAGTGCCACGGCGAGGAGGAGTCGACGCACGTTGTCCCCTACTCTTAGGAAACTTTCCTTAAAGTTTGCTGGATCGTAGCCCCGGGGAACGCGGCGGTCAATGGTGGAAGAAGGCCCGGACGGAAGGCCCTGGCCGGCCCCGGATCCCGGTCTGGGTCAGGTTCGTTGCCCACGTCGTAGCCGGGGGGAGTTCATGACGCTGGTCAGGTCGCCGGCGTTGGTCTGTGATCGATGTCCCGGGCGAATGCCCGGCCGTTCGCCTTGGCGGTGTGCCGCCGAGGACGGCGTGAGCATCGCCTCGCCCACGCCGCCCTTCCGGGTCGGCGACGGTGATCAGATGGCCGTCCGCACGGCGTGCATCGCCGTGCCCCCGCTCCGCGGTCGATGAGAGCAGGACGGCAAGGGCATCGGCCGGATACCGGCAGACTGGAGACGTGCCTTCCGTTCTTCCCGACGGCGATCCGGTTCCCGCCTCCGGCGAGCTGCCTTACAGCGCTCTCGACGGGCTCGGGTCCCGCCCGTTCGGCTTCTACGTGCACGTACCGTTCTGCGTCACCCGGTGCGGCTACTGCGACTTCAACACCTACACCGCGTCCGAGCTCGGCCCCGGCGCCTCGCAGCGGGACTACGCCTCCACCGCCATCGAGGAGGTACGGCTCGCCCGGCGCGTCCTCGGCGACGCCGAACTGCCCGTGGAGACCGTGTTCTTCGGCGGAGGCACACCGACCCTGCTGCCGCCGGACGACCTGGTCCGCATCCTCCACGTCATCGACGAGGAGTTCGGCCTGGCCGCCGGGGCGGAGGTCAGCACGGAGGCCAATCCGGAATCGGTCACCCAGGAGACCCTGGAAGTCCTGCGGGACGGCGGGTTCACCCGGATGAGCTTCGGCATGCAGAGCGCCCGCGAGCACGTTCTCGCCGTGCTGGACCGCCGCCACACCCCCGGCCGGGCGGCGGGAGCCGTACAGGAGGCGAGGAAGGCGGGGTTCGACCACGTCAACCTCGACCTGATCTACTCCACCCCGGGCGAGACCGACGACGACTGGCGGGCGTCGCTCGCCGCCGCGCTGGCCGCGGGTCCCGACCACATCTCGGCGTACTCGCTGATCGTCGAGGAGGGCACCCGGTTGGCCGCCAGGATCCGGCGCGGCGAGCTGCCCATGCCGGACGACGACGTGGCCGCCGACCGCTATCTCATCGCCGAGGAGATGCTCACCTCCGCCGGGTTCCGCTGGTACGAAGTCTCCAACTGGGCGGTCTCCGACGAGGCCCGCTGCCGCCACAACCTGCTCTACTGGACCGGCGGCGACTGGTGGGGCGTCGGGCCGGGCGCGCACAGCCATGTGGGCGGCACCCGGTGGTGGAACGTCAAGCATCCGGCGTCGTACGCGGCTCGTCTCGCGGTGGGCGAGTCGCCGGGGTACGCGCGCGAGGAGCTGGCGGCGGATGACAGGGCCGTCGAGCGGCTGATGCTGGAACTCCGCCTCGCCTCCGGGTTCCCGCTTGCCGACCTGCGGCCGTCGGCCCGTACGGTATGCGCCAGGGCGCTGGCCGACGGCCTGCTCGATGTGGAGGCGTTCAAGCGCGGCCGCGCCGTGCTGACGCTGCGTGGCCGGCTCCTCGCGGACGCCCTGATCCGCGACCTGACCTGATCAGGTGATGAGGCGGATCGTCATCGGATAGCGGTAGCTCTCGCCCCGGTTGGCGGCCATCGAGCCCATGATCCCCATCACCAGTGTGTAGAGCCAGATGACGGGGAGCAGCAGGAACCCGATGACTCCCACGAGGACGAACGTCAGGATGAACGACAACACGGTCACCGTGACGAAGGCGATCGTGGCGGTGATCCAGAAGTTCAGCGCCTCGGCCGCCTGGTCCCGGACGTACGGCGACTGGTCCTTCTTCGTCATGTAGATCACCAGTGAGCCGACGGAACCCAGCGGCCAGGCGATGAGGTTCCCCAGGCCGGCCAGGTGGGCCAGCATCGCCATGTTGGTGTCGTCGGTGCCGGGACGCGGGCCGTACTGCCCGGGCACGTACGGCCCGGCCGGGCCGTGAACGGGAGCGCCGTATCCCGGGGCCCCATATCCCGGTGCGCCGTATCCCGGTGCGCCGTAACCGGGAGTCCCGTAGCCCGGCGTGCCGTAACCGGGAGTCCCATAGTCCTGGCTTCCGTAACCCTGGTTTCCGTAGTCCTGGTTCCCGTAATCGGGGGCGCCGTAGCCCGGACCCCCGTGACCGGGAGCTCCGTGTCCCGGAGCGCCCTGACCAGGAGCTCCGTGTCCCGGAGCGCTCTCGCCTCCGTACGGCTCCCGTGGATCGCCAGTCATGCGGCCTTCCTTCGCTGTGTAGAGGGGTTGGAGTTCGCTTGGCCCTGCTGCCGCGAGGGAGACGCGGCGGATTCGTCCTTTCCCGGCCACCGGGCCGGGCTTCGTCACCCGTCCTCGCCGGGATCCGTGACGAAGTCGATCAGCTCTTCGACCCGGCCGAGCAGCTCGGGTTCCAAGTCGGTGAAGGCCGTCACACGGCCGAGGATGTGCCGCCAGGCCTCCGAGGGGTCCATCCGCCAGCCGAGCGCGGCGATCACACCCTCTTTCCACGGGATCCCCCGCGGCACGGAGGGCCAGGCCGGTATGCCGAGGACCGACGGCTTGACCGCCTGCCAGATGTCCACGTACGGATGGCCCACGATCAGCACGTCCGCCCCGGACACCTGGGAGGCGATGCGGCTCTCCTTGGACCCGGGAACGAGATGGTCGACCAGCACGCCGAGCCGCCTGCCCGGTTCCGGGGAGAACTCCTCGACGATCGCGGGCAGGTCGTCGACCCCTTCGAGGAACTCGACGACGACGCCCTCGACCCGGAGGTCGTGCCCCCAGATCTTCTCCACCAGGGAGGCGTCGTGGACGCCTTCCACGTAGATCCGGCTCTCCCTGGCGACCCGCGCGCGCAGTCCCTCGACGGCGATCGACCCGGAGGCGCTGCGCCGCTGCCCGCGCGGCGCCTCGGACGGGCGGACCAGCGTCACCGGCTTGCCCTCCAGGAGGAACGCGGCCGGGGCGAGCGGGAAGACGCGCCGCCGCCCGAACCGGTCCTCCAGGGTGACGGCCTCCTTGTCGCAGGCCACCACCGCGCCGCAGAAGCGCCCTTCCGCGTCCTCGACCACGAGATCCCGCTCCGCGGGCACCTGGGGGATCTTCCCCCGTCCGGGCCGCCGCCAGTCTCCGGAAAGCACGTCCTGCCCATACATGCCGGGAACGCTAGCAAAATCGGGCATCCGCGCGGGGGAGTCAGCCGGAGGCTGTGGACAGGAGCCGGCGCGGGTCAGCGCATCGCCCTTTTGCGGGCGCCGCTGCGCCGGACCAGCACGACGATGGTGACGATGACGGCGATCAGGAAGCCCACGCTTGGAAGAGCGATCATCGCGACCATGCCGCCGACCAGTTTGCCCATGCTGCTCATGATCTCATTGCCGACGCCGAACCAGACGTCCTCGCCCTCGCCCTCGCAGGAGACGTTGTAGGCGCCCGCGGTGGGGGCGCCGATCTGGAAGACCATCCCCCACGCGGCGTCGCCGTACGTGATCGTCTGGGAGGCGGTCGGCTGGGTGAGACTGACGTCCAGGCCCGCGTCGTCCTCGACCTTGCAGGTGACGTTGGCCGCATGGTCGGACGAGGCGTAGATCGCCGGCTTGTCCTTCGGGTCGAGTCGGACGTTCACCTTCTCGCCGCTCTTGAACGTCGTGATGGAGGCGGCGTCCTTGATGGTGGAGGTCAGCCCGCCCGCGAAGCCGGCCACTCCCACGACGAGCAGGATGACGAAGAGCAGCCAGGCCAGGATGATCCACAGGATCCTGGGCCGCACGGGTCCCTGCGGAGGCGGCGTGCCGTAGGCGCCCTGCGGGTACGGTGTGCCCTGCGCGTACGGCGAGCCCTGTCCGTACTGCGTGGGCTGCCCGTACGGCGTGGCCTGGTCATACGGCGAAGACGGGCCCCGGGCGTCGCCGGGGAGGGGGTTCTGGTTCTCGGTCATGGGGCGGACCATAAGGAATGCGACTTGTGAGCTGATTGCGACCGGCTTGCCGGGTTGGCCGGATTGGTGTTATCGCACCCTGTGGGCGGTAGCCGTACACTTGGCACTCGGGAACACGGAGTGCCAGACACCGCGTTTCCCGATGCACAGGGAGGTGACACTTTGCTCGACGAACGCAAGCTGGCCGTGCTTCGTGCCATCGTCGAGGACTATGTGTCCACCAATGAGCCGGTGGGGTCCAAGGCACTCGCCGACAGGCACAACCTCGGCGTGTCACCGGCCACCATCAGAAACGACATGGCGGCGCTCGAAGAGCAGGGCTACATCCACCAGCCGCACACCAGCGCGGGACGGGTGCCGACGGACAAGGGCTACCGCCTGTTCGTCGACCGCCTCTCCCAGGTCAAGCCGTTGTCCGCGGCGGAACGCCGTGCGATCGAGACCTTCCTCGCCGGTGCCGTGGACCTGGACGAGATCGTCATGCGGACGGTCCGGCTGCTGGCCCAGCTCACCCGGCAGGTCGCCGTGGTGCAGTACCCCTCGCTGACCCGGTCCACGGTCCGCCACGTGGAGATCGTGCCGCTGGCGGAGCGGCGCGTCATGCTCGTGCTGATCACCAACACCGGCCGGGTCGAGCAGCGCGTGATCGAGTTGCCCGAGACCGTCGCGGACGACCGCATCGCTCACCTGCGCGCCGTGCTGAACGCGTGCCTGGACGGCTGCGGCCTGTCCAGGGTGCCGGACACGGTGGCGGAGCTGCCCGATCGGCTGCCCGCCGAGGACAGGCCGGTGGCCGCCACCATCCTGTCGGTGCTGCTGGAGACCCTGGTCGAGCGGCACGAAGAAAAGATCGTTTTCGCCGGTGCCGCCAACCTGGCGGCCGCCGACTTCAGCGTGGGCCTCCGCGAGGTGCTCGAGGCGCTGGAGGAGCAGGTCGTGCTGATGCGGCTGCTCGGCGAGACCGGCGACCTGTCGGGGCTGACCGTCCGGATCGGCTCCGAGAACCCCTACACCGGACTGCGCGGCACTTCTATCGTGGCCGCGGGATACGGTGCGGGCGACAAGGAACTGGCCCGGCTCGGAGTGCTGGGCCCGACGCGAATGGACTATCCGGTGACGATGGGTGCGGTGCGCGCGGTCGCGCGTTACGTCGGGCAGATCCTGGCGGGGTCATAAGTGGCCAAGGACTACTACGGCACCCTCGGGGTGCGGCGGGACGCCAGCCAGGAAGAGATCAAGAAGGCGTACCGCCGTCTTGCCCGGGAGCTGCATCCGGACGTCAATCCGGATCCCGAGACCCAGGAGCGGTTCAAGGAGATCACACAGGCCTACGAGGTCCTCTCCGACACCAACAAGCGCCAGATGTACGACCTCGGAGCCGATCCGTTCAGCTCCGGCGCGGGCGCCGGGGCCGGCGGGTTCGGCGCGGGATTCCCGTTCAGCGACATCATGGACGCCTTCTTCGGCTCCGCCGGAGGCTCGCGCGGACCACGCTCCCGGGCCAGGCGCGGCCGCAACGCGACGATCCGGGTCGAGCTCGACCTGGCGGAGACCGCGTTCGGTACCACCCGCGAGATCGTGGTCGACACGGCCGTGCTGTGCGAGGTCTGTCACGGTTCCGGCGCCGCCGCGGGCACCCACCCCGACACCTGTGACATGTGCCACGGCCGGGGCGAGGTGTCGCAGGTCACCCGCTCGTTCCTCGGCCAGGTGATGACCTCGCGGCCGTGCCCCCAGTGCGGCGGCTTTGGCAGCGTCATCCGCAACCCCTGCCTCGAGTGCTCCGGCGAGGGCCGCGTCCGCACCCGCCGTACGATCAAGGTCCGCATCCCCGCGGGCGTCGAGGACGGCACGCACATCCAGCTGGCCGGCGAGGGCGAGATCGGCCCCGGCGGCGGCCCGCCCGGAGACCTCTTCCTGGAGATCGCCGAGCGTCCGCACCAGATCTTCGAGCGGCGCGGCGACGACCTGCACTGCACGGTCCAGATCCCGATGACGGCCGCCGCTCTCGGCACCATCTTGTCGATCGAGACCCTGGACGGCACCGAGGAGATCGACGTACGGCCCGGCACCCAGGCGGGGCAGGTCATCCCGCTGTACGGCAGGGGCGTCCAGCGCCTCAACGAGACCGGCAGGGGCGACCTGCTCATCCATGTGAACGTCGAGACGCCCATGAAGCTCGACGCGCAGCAGGAAGAGCTGCTCAGAGAGCTGTCCAAGCTGCGCGGTGAGGAGCGGCCCCCCGGGAAGTTCTCGCCGGGGCAGCAGGGCTTCTTCTCCCGGCTGAGAGACGCGTTCAACGGTCGCTGACACCATGATCAGGCTCCTGGTGACGCCATGACCGCTCCTGTTTTCCTGGCCGATCTGTCCGGTGTGCTGCCCGGTGGCGCGCCAGTCGCCCCCGGTGATCGTGTCCTGCTGGACGGCCCCGAGGGGCGGCACGCGGCCGCCGTCCGGAGGCTGCGCCCGGGGGAGCGGCTCGACTTGACGGACGGCGCCGGCCGGGTCGCCGAGTGCGTGGTCCGCGACGTGGCCAAGGACTCCCTCACCGCCGAGGTGCTCCGGCGATACGACGTGGAGGCCGCCCGGCCGCGCCTCGTCGTGGTCCAGGGGCTGCCCAAGGGCGACAGGGGAGAGCTCGCGGTCGAGATGATGACCGAGGCGGGCGTGGACGTGATCGTCCCGTGGTCCGCGGCGCGCTGCGTCACCCAGTGGAAGGGCGAGCGCGCCGCCAAGGCCCTCGCCCGCTGGCGGAGCACCGCGCGCGAGGCCGGAAAGCAGGCCCGCCGCTTCCACCTGCCGGAGGTGGCCGAACAGGCGAGCACCGCCCAGGTGGCCGAACTGCTCGCCGGGGCCGAGCTGGCTGTCGTGTTGCACGAGGAGGCCGCCCAACCCCTGACCGGCCTGTCCCTGCCGCGGAACGGCGACGTCGTCGTGGTCGTCGGCCCCGAAGGCGGCATCACGGACGAGGAGATCGCCGCCTTCCGGGCGGCGGGAGCCGTACCCACCCTGCTGGGCCCGACGGTGCTGCGCACCTCGACGGCGGGGGTGGCCGCCGCGGCGGTGCTCCTGTCACGCTGCGGCCGCTGGTGATCCGCGGAGCCGTGTGACGGCTCCGCTCCCGACGCCGGTCGGCGCCTACGGAGTGGGCGTCTCTGCGGGGGGTTCCGGAGTGACGACGTCACTCGCCGAGGGGCTGGGCGTCGGTGAGAGCGACGGCTTGGGCGTGGGGGTCCCGCACTGCCCTCCGGAGCAGCCGGTCGGCGTGCGGCTCGGGCTCGGGCCGGTGGACGGGCTGGTCGGCGGGGCCGCTGTCTCCGTCGCGGGACACATGGGGGAGCCCGACGCGTACGGTTCGACGGCCTGGACTGGCGTCGCCGGAGTCGCGCACGGGTCACTCGGGGACGGCGTCGGCTTCGCCGGAGGGGTGTTCTTCGGCGTCACCACGGACGAGGCCTCGCTCCGGGACGGCGGGCTGTTGACGACCTGGGGCGGGGTGTGCACCGTCGGGGGGCGGTTGATGGAGGAGACGTCGGGGAGCCGGGAGTCGTCGCCCGTGTTGGAGACCGAGCTGTGCATCACCTGGGTGCGCAGGTCGGGGACGATCATGACGACCGTGCCCGCCACCAGCGCGGCGCCGGCCACGGCGGCGCCGACACGCCACCAGAAGAGGCCGCGCAGTCCACGCACGCCACGCTCGTCGATGCGGCGCCGGATGATGTCGAGCCCTTCGGGCGAAGGCACGACCGAGTCCGCCTCCGCCCGCATCGCACGGCGGAGGAACTCGCCGTACTCGTCGTCGGTGGGGAAGGTCATGAGAACTGCTCCAGTGCCATCCTTAGGGCGGCCATGCCGCGGGCCGTGTGACTTTTCACCGCGCCCTTGCTGATGCCCATCGCATGTGCGATCTCGGCCTCGGACAGATCCCCGTAGTAGCGCAGGACCAGTGCCTCGCGTTGCCGTGTCGGCAGATGGCGCAGTGCCTCGATGACCGCCGATCGCTCAAGCTCGCCGATCGCGCCGTTCTCGGCGCTCGGCGCGTCAGGAAGCCCCTTGGGAGCGTACTTCTCCACGACGGCGCGATGACGCAACACGGAGCGCGATCGGTTCACGACCGATTGGCGCAGGTAGGCGAGTGCCTTGTCGGTGTCCCGCAGGCGCCGCCAAGCCCCATGGATGGCGACGAACGCGTCCTGCACGACTTCCTCCGCGCTGGCCACATCTCTGACCAGCAGCACGGCGAGACGCACGAGTGACCGATAGTGCGCGCTGTACAGCGCGGTCACGGCCATGTCGGCATCCCATCCGACGGGCACCGCCCCCAGCGACCTGTCGGCCACGAGGGTCTCGGTGGTCACGTCAGTAGGACGCTCGTCCTCCCCGGGGGGTTTACGCTCTTCCGAATCATTAGGGGGCATGACCCAGTTGTGTCCTCGCCCGACACTAGGGGTGTTTTTGTCGGTGCAGTGTCGCACATTCACACTATCCGGGGGATCTTTCAACGGCATCACTGATTGGCAACGGCTACGCTTCTCGATCGTGACCGACTGCCTGTTCTGCAAGATCGTGGCCAGGGAGATCCCCGCCGACATCATCCTTGAGACCGAGCGGGCGCTGGCGTTCCGCGACATCAATCCGCAAGCGCCCACGCACGTCCTGGTCGTCCCCAAGTCACATCACGAGAACGCCGCGGCGCTCGCCCAGGCGGACGACGGTCTCGCCGACGACGTGCTCAAAGCATGCCACGACGTGGCCCTTCAGGAGGGCATCTCCGACTCGGGATATCGCGTCGTGTTCAACACCGGTCTGGGAGCGGGCCAGACCGTGTTCCATGTTCACGCACATGTGCTGGGCGGACGCAGCCTGACGTGGCCTCCCGGCTAGCGGATAGCATGACCGTAGGAACTAGGGAGGCGAGCAGGCCGTAACGGCCGCCCATGTCCGAGTCACAGACCACCAACAAGACCCAGGCCAAGGTCCTCATCCCCGAGGGACAGGCGATGATCAGCCTGCTCGGCTCGCGTGACGAGCTGCTGCGGGTCATCGAGAAGGCCTTCCGCGCCGACATCCACGTGCGCGGCAACGAGATCACCATCACCGGTTCTCCGGAGGAGAGCGGCGTCGTCGTGCGGCTCTTCGAGGAGTTGGTGGAGCTCGTCGGCTCCGGCGCCGAGCTGACCACCGACTCCGTCGAGCGCAGCATCGCGATGCTGCGGATGACCAGCGACCGGCCCGCCGAGGTGCTGTCCTTGGACATCCTCTCCGCGCGCGGCCGGACGATCCGCCCCAAGACCGTCAACCAGAAGCGGTACGTCGACGCGATCGACAAGCACACGATCGTGTTCGGCATCGGCCCCGCCGGCACCGGCAAGACGTACCTCGCGATGGCCAAGGCCGTGAAGGCCCTGCAGAACAAGCACGTCAACCGCATCATCCTGACGCGGCCCGCGGTCGAGGCGGGGGAGCGGCTGGGCTTCCTGCCGGGCACCCTCTACGAGAAGATCGACCCCTACCTGCGGCCGCTCTATGACGCGCTGCACGACATGCTCGACCCCGACTCGATCCCGCGGCTGATGTCGGCGGGCACGATCGAGGTCGCCCCCTTGGCGTACATGCGGGGACGCACGCTGAACGACGCGTTCATCATCCTCGACGAGGCGCAGAACACCTCGCCCGAGCAGATGAAGATGTTCCTGACCCGGCTGGGGTTCAACTCGAAGATCGTCGTCACCGGTGACGTGACCCAGATCGACCTCCCCGGTGGGCAGGACAGCGGCCTCAAGGTCGTCCAGAACATCCTCCACGGCATCGACGACATCCACTTCAGCAGGCTGACCAGTGCCGATGTGGTCCGGCACCGCCTGGTGAGCGACATCGTCGACGCGTACGGCAAGTACGACGCGGCCATGGCGTCGGAGCCGCGGGCGATCGACAGGCGCCCCCGGGGGAGACGGTGAACGTGAGAACGGAACGGCGCGGCCCGCGCTCCCTGCCCGGGTCGCCGAGCGAGGAGAACCGGTGAGCGTCGAGGTCGCCAATGAGTCGGGCGTCGAAGTCGACGAGGCGGTGTTCGCCGAGCTGGCCGGTCACGTCCTGGGAAAGATGGGGATCAACCCCCTCGCGGAGCTGTCCATCCTGATCGTCGACGAGCCGGCGATGGCCGAGTTGCACGAGCAGTGGATGGGCGAGCCCGGCCCCACGGACGTGCTCGCCTTCCCGATGGACGAGCTGCGCCCCGGCCCCGGCGGGGGCCGCGACGAGGACGCGTCGCCGGATCCGGCGCTCCTCGGCGACGTGGTGCTCTGCCCGCAGGTCGCCGCCAAGCAGGCGGCCGAGGCGGGACACGGCACGCAGGACGAGCTGGAGCTGCTCTGCACCCACGGCATCCTGCATCTGCTCGGCTACGACCACGCCGAGCCCGAGGAGCACGCCGAGATGTTCGGACTCCAGGGCGAGCTGCTCGAGTCGTGGCGGGAGGCGCGCGGGAAGCGGTGAGCGACCGATGAACGGCTGGTTGTTCTCCGCCGTCGTCCTGATCGTGGTCGGCGGCCTGCTCGCGAGCGCGGAGACGGCGTTGTCGCGCATCTCCCGGGTGCGTGCCGAGGAGTTCGTCAAGGAGGGGCGGCGCGGCGCGGGGCGTCTGCAGACCATCGTCGCCGACCCGCCGCGTTACCTGAATCTGCTGCTCCTGCTGCGGCTGATCTGCGAGCTGGTCGCGACGGTGATCGCGACGCTCCTGTTCATCGACTGGCTCGGTGACAAGGGGCAGGCCTACGCCGCGGCGGCGATCGTGATGGTCCTGGTCAGCTACGTCATCGTCGGCGTCTCGCCGCGTACGCTCGGCCGCCAGCACGCCGACCGGGTCGCGCTCGCGAGCGCGCCTGTCGTGTACGGCCTGACCAGGATCTTCGGCCCGCTGCCGAAGCTGCTGATCCTGCTGGGCAACGCGCTGACGCCCGGCAAGGGGTTTCGCGAGGGACCGTTCACGTCGGAGGCCGAGCTGCGCGACCTGGTGGATCTCGCCGAGGAACGCCGGGTCATCGAGCCGGACGAGCGCGAGATGATCCACTCGGTCTTCGAGCTGGGTGACACGCTGGTCCGCGAGGTCATGGTCCCGCGCACGGACATGGTCATCATCGAGCGGCACAAGACCCTCAACCAGGCGCTCTCCCTGGCCCTGCGCAGCGGCTTCTCCCGCATCCCCGTGACCGGTGAGAACGAGGACGACGTGGTGGGCATCGCCTACATGAAGGACATCGTCCGCCGGATGCAGGACACCGGCGACGGGACGGCCCGGGTCCAGGAGCTGATGCGCCCGGCCACGTTCGTCCCGGACAGCAAGCCGATCGACGACCTGCTGCGCGAGATGCAGGCCAGGCAGATCCACCTCGCCATCGTGATCGACGAGTACGGCGGCACCGCCGGCCTGGTCACGATCGAGGACGTGATCGAGGAGATCGTCGGGGAGATCACCGACGAGTACGACCAGGAGATCCCCCCGGTCGAGTGGCTGGAGGACGGCTCCGTACGGGTGACGGCACGGCTGCCGGTCGACGAACTGGGCGAGCTGTTCGACCGCGAGATCGAGGTGGAGGACGTCGACACGGTCGGCGGGCTGCTCGCGCACGCTCTGGGCCGGGTGCCGATCGCCGGTTCCGAGGCCACCGTCGACGGGCTGCGACTGATCGCGGAGAACCTCGCGGGGCGCCGGAACCGGATCAGCACCGTGGTGGTGCGTCCGGTCGAGCAGGAGGGGCAGGGACCCGTCACGACCCGGGCGGAACAGGAGTAATGTCCCGGATTCTCGGGACTCCGCAGCTCTGCCGCATGGGACTACCTGCTCTGTAGGGTTTTTCCGTGGCGACATTCCGGGTTCTTGGTGCGTTCGACGCCATAGGGGACAGGGGACCGGCAGAGCTTGGCGGACCGCGGCAGCGCTCAGTGCTCGCGCGGCTGCTGGTCGCACGGGGGCACATCGTTCCGGTCGAGCGCATGATCGACGATCTGTGGCGGGATCAACCGCCCCCGAGCGCGCTGGCCTCCATACAGGCGTACGTTTCGAATCTCCGGCGGGCGCTGGAGCCGGACCGCACGGCGCGCACGCCGGCGCGGGTGCTGGTGACGATCCCGCCCGGATACGCGATCCGCGACGGAGACGTCGACGCGTGGCGGTTCGAGGAGCTGGTGCGCAAGGGGGCCGAGGCGCTGGTCGGCGGAGACGCGAGGATGGCCATCCACGAGACGGACCAGGCGCTCAGATTATGGCGTGGTGCCGCCTACGCCGAGTTCGCCATGGCCGACTGGGCGGTCACCGAGATCATGCGCCTGGAGGAGCTGCACGCCATGGCCGTGGAGCAGCGGGCGTCGGCCGCCGTGGCGCTCGGCGCCGCGGGCTCGGCCGTCGCGGACCTCCAGGGGCACGTCGCGGAGCACCCGCTGCGCGAGGAGGGTTGGCGGCTGCTGGCCATCGCGCTGTACCGCCAGGGCAGGCAGGGGGACGCGCTCGCCGTGCTCCGCCAGGCCCGCGGCCGGCTCGCCGACGAACTGGGTGTCGACCCAGGGCCCGCCCTGCAGCGGCTGGAGAGCGACATACTCGCCCACGCAGCCTCGCTGGAGCCCGCTCACGCGGTGATCGGAGGCGCGGCTGGAGGCGTGACCGGCGGGGCGGCCGGGGGTGTGGCCGACGGTGTGGCCGGTGTGGCCGGTGTGGCCGGGAGTGCCGACGATGTCACGATCGTTCCCGAGTCTCCCACCATCGCGGCAGACCGACTGGTCGGTAGGGATCGGGAGCTGGCCCTGCTGCTCGGCCGCGCCACGGGCGTCGCCCTGATCGGCGGCGAGGCGGGTATGGGCAAGTCCGCCCTCGCGGGGGCCCTCGCGGCCGAACGATCCCGCGCGGGATGGCGGGTGGCCGTGGGCAGGTCTCCCGAGACCGAGGGAGCCCCCGCGGGATGGGCCTGGGCGGAGATTCTCCGGACGCTGATGGCGGACGTCATGCCGCGCGGGGCGCTCGCCGTACAGATTCGGCGGCTTCTCGGCGAGCCGACCGAGGGCGAGCGCGGGCCGGAGGACACGGACGTGACCGCCGAGCGGTTCCGGCTCCGCCGGGCGCTCGCGATGTACCTGGCGGACGTGGCGCGGGAGGCGCCCCTGCTGCTGGTCCTCGACGACATGCATCGCGCGGACGAGGAGACGCTGGCCACCCTTGTGCACCTGGCCGCCGACCTGAGGGACGTGCCCGCGTTGATCGTCGGAACATTCCGACAGGAGGAGGCCGAGCGGCTGGCCGAGACGTCGGCGGCGCTGGCCCGGTACGAGCCCCTCCGGATCGTCCTGAGCGGGCTCGGCCGGGACGCCGCCGCCGAACTGCTCGCCGCGGTCTCCGGCGCCGAACTCTCGGACGAGACCGTCGACGCCGTGGCCGAACGCACCGGGGGCAACCCGTTCTTCCTCCGGGAGACCGCCCGGCTGATCACGGCCGAGGGTGAGCCCGCGGCCGTGTCCGCCGTCCCGGCGGGCGTCCGCGACGTGTTGCGACGCCGGTTCGTCCGGCTCCCCTTACCCGCGCAGACCACGCTCCGCGAGGCCGCGGTGATCGGCGGGAGCCTCGACGTGGACGTGCTCGCGGACGTGAACGGCGGAGGCGAGGACGGCGTGGTCGACGCGGTGGAGGCGGCGCTGATGGCCGGGCTGCTCGTCGAGCCCAAGGGGGGCGGTCTGCGGTTCGCGCACGCCCTGGTCCGGGACACGCTCTACGACGACATGTCGCGGTTGCGGCGCTCCCGCACGCACGCCCGCGTGGCCGAGGTGCTCGAACGGCTCCGCCCGGACGAGGTGGCGGCGCTGGCCCACCACTTCGCGGCGGGAGGGGAACGTGCCAAAGCGGCGCGGTACAGCGCGCTCGCCGCGGAGCAGGCCGAGAGGCGGTTCGCCTACCGGGAGGCGGCCGCGCTCTGGCAGCAGGCGCTCGACCTCGGCGACGGGGAGGACCTGGAGCTGATCATGCGGCGGGTCCAGGCGCTGGCGTTCGGCAACCAGCTCGCGGCCGCCCGTGAGATGCGGGAGCGGGCCATCGGCCTGGCGCTGCCCAAGGCCGATCCCGAGCTCGTCGCCCGCGTCATCGGCGCCTTCGACACACCGTCGCTGTGGAGCACGAGGGACTACGGCGTGGTCTCCTACGAGCTCGTCGAGGCCATCGAGGCCACGCTGCCGATGCTCCCGCCCGGCGACGGCGCGGCCCGGTGCGCCCTGCTCACCTCGCTGGCGTTCGAGCTCGAAGGTGAGCCGACCACGCGCGGGATCGAGGCCGCGGACGAGGCGCTCGCGATGGCCCGGCGGCTCGGCGACGCCCATGCCATCGTGCGTGCGCTCAACGCCCGGCACTTCCACACCTTCCGCGAGGACGGCCTCGCGGACCGGCGGCGGCTCGGCGCGGAGATGCTGCGGCTGGCCCAGGCACACGGCATGGCGATCGCCGAGGTCGTGGCCCACCTGATCCTGATGCAGCAGGCGCTGGGCGTCCTCGACTTCCCGCGGGCGGAGGAGCACGCCGGTCGCGCGGAACGGCTCGCAGAACGGCACGACCTCGCGATGCCGGGATCCCTCGTGACCTTCTACCGGGCGTTCCGGTGCGCGCTGGTCGGTGACTTCGACGAGGCCGCGCGGTTCTTCCGCACCGGTGCCCGGACGCACGCCGCCGTGGGAGCGTGGCGGTTCGAGATCGGCCTGTCGTACATGGGGAGGTACTGCCTCGGACTGCTCCGTGGTGACCTCACGGACCTCCTGCCGGAGGCCGAGCTCATCGCCGAGCACTGGGCCGTCGCCGTGGAACCGTACGCGCTCGCGCTGGCCAGGGCCGGGCGGGTGGCGGAGGCGACCAAGGTCGCGGGCACGCCGCGGCCGATCCGGCCCGACTACTACGGGCGCCTGTTCCTCGTGGTCCGGGGCCTGCTGGGAGTGGCCATCGGTGACCGCGACAGGGTGATGGAGGCCTACGAGGCGCTCGTGCCGTACCCGGACAACATCGTCACCAACGGCTCCGGCCTGATCCCGCTGTGGCCGATCGCCCAGGTGCTCGGAGATCTGGCGGCCTTTCTCGGCCGTCCCGACGAGGCCGCCGAGCGGTACGCCACCGCGCTCCGCATGGCCGAGGGGGCCGGCGCCACGATGTGGGCCGAGGCCGCCCGTCAAGGTCTCGCGGGTATCACCCGGGGCGCCTGATCCGGCCGATCCCCGTCGTACAGGGTCCACTCGGTGACGTCCAGCCGGTAGAGCCGCTCGCCGGGCGAGAGTCGTACGGGATGGTCGGGGATCTCGGTGTTCTCGGGCAGCTCGCGCGCGGTGCCGGTGAAGGTCACTCCCTCGGCCGGGGCGTGGCCGTCCCCGCCGAGACTCACGATGCACCCGGCCACCCGGATGTCGGACCGCAGGTCGTGCGCGTGCGGCCGATCATGGTGGGCGATGAAGTAGAGCCGGTCGGGTGAGAACGTGGCGTGGTACCGGACGTTGCAGAGCGCGGGGGAGCCGTCGGTGCGCAGGGTGGCGAGATGCATGAGAGCGCCTCGCACAGGGGCGCCGGACAGCCGCCGCTCCAGTTCGCTAATCACCGTTCCAGAGTGCATTCGGGCAGTTGGAAGCCCCTAGGCCGGTGCATGGCGGAGCTGGCAAGCGGGTCGCAAGTCGTCTCCAAGTGCGATAGAGGACGATTCCTTCAGACGCCCAGGAGGGGTTCGGGGCGTTCAGAGGGGAAGAACCGGCGCGCCGGGAGGGGTTCGCGGCGCACCGGCCCACTTCCATACGGGGGAGTCCATGGGGCCTCTCGCCCGACTTGATCGGGTGAGGGGCCCATTTTGGTTACTTAGAGTGATTGCGGCTTTTGCTTCCGGGAAGAAAGCCGTCGGCGGGGATCTTCCGGACCCGTCGGCGAACGGGGGAGACCGGAATGCGGATCATTGGCGGAGCTGTCTGCGCGTCCGCCGCCTGCCTGCTGGCCGCGCTGGCGGGCTGCGGCGCCCATGAGGAGGCGGGTCGGCGGGCCGCGCTGAACTCCGGGCAGTTGAAGGTCCTGCTCCGGGGGATCGAGGACATGCCCCAGGGGTTCTCGGACCGTCAGCGTGAGCGGTGGCGCCCGCCGTTCCGTGCCAAGGACGGCGACTGCCGTGCGCTCTTCGACGCGGCGGCGGGCCGGCCGCCCGGACGAGGGCTCGTGGCCGGGGCCGCGACCACGTACGAGGGCGATCACCTCGGCGAGTCGGCGGCCGTCGGGCTCGCCGTCTACGGGGAGGGCGCCGCCGACGGAGGGCTCGGCCGGTTGGAGCGGGCCATGCGGGGATGCCGGGTCGCCGCCGCCGGAGGCGCGGGAAAGGGCGACAGGCTGCGGGTGTCGAACCTGCGGATCCCGGACGTCGGCGACGGCGCCGAGGCGCGGCGGTTCAGGGGCCGGGTCGGCGGATATCCGTACGAGATACACCTCGTGGTGGCGAGAGAGGGGAACGCGCTGATCACCCTCGTCCACGGAGGCGTCACGTCTCCGGATGCCAAGGGCACCGAGGAACTGGCCAGGGTGCTTGCCGGAAGGGTCAGTACCCTTGAGCTGTGACAGAGACACTGGACCCCGAAGACCACAAGATCATCACCCTGGCCAGGTCGGCCCGCGCCCGTAACGGCTCGGCCGAGGGCGCCGCCGTACGGGACGAGACGGGGCGCACCTACGTGGCGACGAACGTCGCGCTGCCCTCGCTCGAACTGTCCGCGACGCAGGTGGCGGTGGCGATGGCGGTCTCCAGCGGGGCGGCGTCTCTGGAAGCGGTGGCGCTGGTCAGCGAGGCGGACGAGCCTGGCGAGCAGGACATCGCCGTCGTCGAGGACCTCGGCACCGCGACCATCTTCCTGGCCGGTCCCGACGGTGTGGTGAAGGGCCGGTACATCTGACGTGAGTACTCCCGAATTCCGCGCCGGGTTCGCCTGCTTCGTCGGCCGGCCGAACGTGGGCAAGTCCACGCTGATGAACGCGCTGGTCGGCACGAAGGTGGCCATCACCTCGTCCAAGCCGCAGACCACGCGCCGGGCCATTCGCGGGATCGTGCACCGGCCCGACTCCCAGCTCGTCATCGTGGACACCCCCGGCCTGCACCGGCCGCGTACGCTGCTCGGCGAGCGGCTGGACAGCCTCGTGCTGTCCACGTTGACCGAGGTCGACGTGATCGGCTTCTGCGTGCCCGCCAACGAACCGATCGGCAAGGGCGACAGGTTCATCGCCGAGAAGCTCGCGGCGCTCAAGAAGACGCCGCTCATCGCCGTGGTGACCAAGTGCGACCTGGCGAGCAGGGAGCAGATCGCCGCGCAGCTGCTCGCGGTCTCGGCCCTGGCGGACTTCCAGGAGATCGTCCCGGTGTCCGCCGAGAGCGGGGAGCAGCTCGACGTGCTCGCCGATCTGCTGACCGCGCGGCTGCCCGAGTCCCCGCCCCTGTACGCCGGAGGCGAGCTGACCGACGAGCCCGAGCAGGTCCTGGTCGCGGAGCTGATCCGCGAGGCCGCGCTGGAGGGGGTGCGCGACGAGCTGCCGCACTCGATCGCGGTCGTGGTGGAGGAGATGACCCCGCGAGAGGGCCGGGACGACCTCCTCGACATCTACGCGTTCATGTACGTCGAGCGGCCCTCGCAGAAGGCGATCGTGATCGGTCCGGGGGGCGCCAGGCTCAAGGACGTCGGCACCCGGGCCCGCAAGCAGATCGAGGCGCTGCTCGGCACGCGTGTCTACCTCGACCTGCGGATCAAGGTGGCCAAGGAGTGGCAGCGCGATCCCAAGCAGCTCCGCCGCCTCGGTTTCTACGACTGAGTCCCGGGTTCCGGGTCCCGGCAGGCATCGCGGCGGACCTGCCCGCGGGTCTCCGAACGTGCCCCGAGAGCGCGTGTAGCGCGGCCGACCGCGACAGGGCACGGTGGCGTGTCGCGTACTCGTCGGTGAAGGCGACGTCTTCCGGAGGGAGGCTGACGCTGATCTTCATACCGATGACGCGACCCGTTGTCGGGTTCCGGGTGTGGGCGCCAGGAGGAAGGGGTTGGTCTCCGCGCCTGTCAACCTCGGCGGATGAGGGCCGTGGCGGACAGGGCGGCGACGAGGACGGAGGCGAGCAGGGCGGCGAACCAGCCGTACTGGATCGTCGGATGGACATCGACCAGCCCGGGGATCCGGAAGCTGAGCCGATCGCCCCAGTCCTGCGGGTCCGTCAGGAACATGGCGAGCGCGAGCGCGGCCACGGCTCCGGGCAGGATCGCGAACCCGGTGAACAGCCGGCCGCGTGTCATCCCGACAACGCCCAGCAGCGTGGCGGCGATGCCCGCGCCCAGGACGAACCAGCCGGAGCCCCTGTCGATGCCGCGGATCGCATGGGTGAACTCCGTGCCCATGAGGCCGAACTCCGCCGTGACTCCGGCCCAGGGCAGGATCGCGGTGACGGCGAGCACGAGACCGGTGACGATCACGGCCAGCGAGAGCATCGTCCCCGCGCCGCTCCTGGCGGGAACTCCCTGCGGGGACGAGGTGAGATCAGCCACGATCACCAGGCTACGGCTCAGGACCGGTGAGAGGGGCGCTCCCGCCGCTCCTGTTCACCCGGACGGGTCGTGAGCCCGATGCCCCGGCGGCGAAGGATGGGCTGGGAGTATCGCCCCCGCCGGGGCCTTACCGCTGTCCCGCGGGGAACGCGGGAGCGGCGTCACCAGGCGCGGCGAGCGCTTCGCCCCATTCGAGGCGTTCGCGGAGCTGGACGGCGTCATCGGCCAGGGCCGAGACCAGGACGCCGGGGCCGGCCAGGGGGAGCACCGCGCAGCCGTCCCCGAGCACGGCTCGCCCCGCCGCCTTCCCGGCCCGTACGGCCTCCGCGTGACCGCGCCGCGTGGCGTCTCCGGTGGTTTCTCTGGTGGCTTCTCGGGCGGCTTCTCCGAGGGCTTTCCCGGTGGCTTCGCGTCCGGCGACGAGGGTGCTGCCGACGCAGCGGGCGATGCCGTACACGGCGGGGCTGCCGTCGCTCGCCGGATCGCCGACGACGAGCTCCTGCCGGAGCAGTGGCGTCCCGTCCACGACGGCGTCGAAGCGGGACCGGCACCGGCCGGGGCGCTCGCCGTGCCGTCCGAAGACGATCTCCTCGCGCCAGAACACGGCCGCGTCCCGCGCGAGCGAGAGCCGTACGGCCACGCGGTGGGAGCACCCTGCGGCCAGCACGGTCGGCTCAGGAACGAATCGGAGCGAGGCGCCCGCGCCGACCCGGGCGTTGACGACCATGACGGAGTCCTCGGCGAAGGGGCCGGGCAGGACCAGCGTGCTCGCGATCGACCGGATGTCCAGCATGGTGCCGGGCGCGACGTCGATGTCCAATCTCAGGCGGTCGCCGCCCAGAGGCCCGGCCGCCGTCGAGACCAGGTGGACCACGCCGGGCCCGGTCTGCCGCAGGGTCAGCGGCGGATCGGAACGCAGCGTCTCCAGGCGGGTGCCGCCACCGGAGACGGGCTCCGTCCTGATCGACGCGTGGGCCCGTACCGACGACCGGACGTCGCCGGAGGACGCCCTCATGGAACCACCTCTCCGTCATGGAGGTGGCCGTGGTGGTGGTGCCAGGAGTCGACGACGCCGGACACCCACTCGGCGACGCCATGCGCGCCCCCGTCCTCCCTGATCGAGGTGAACAACACCGGCCTGCCGTCGCGTACGGCTCCCGCGTCACGGGACATGACGGTCAGGTCCGCGCCCACCATGGGGGCGAGGTCGGTCTTGTTGACCACGAGCAGGTCGGCCGTGGTGACGCCGGGACCGCCCTTGCGCGGGACCTTGTCGCCGCCGGAGACGTCGAGTACGAAGATCTGGCTGTCCGCCAGCCCCCTGCTGAAGGTGGCGGTCAGGTTGTCGCCTCCGCTCTCCACGATCACCAGGTCGAGCGGGCCGAACCGCTCCTCAAGGGTCTCGACCGCGTCGAGGTTGGCCGCGATGTCGTCGCGGATCGCGGTGTGCGGGCAGCAGCCGGTCTGCACCGCGAGGATGCGATCGGGGTCGAGGACGCCCGCTCGGCGCAGGAAGTCGGCGTCCTCGGTCGTGTAGATGTCGTTCGTCACGACCCCGAGCCGCATCGACGGGCCGAGGCTGCGGCAGAGTGCGGCCACCAGAGCGGTCTTGCCGCTGCCGACGGGGCCGCCGATGCCGAGGCGGAGCGCCCGGCCGTGGCCGTCGGGTGCGTCGTGCTGGTCGTCGTGGTGAGCGCCCACGTGCGGGTCACCGTCCTTTGCGTAGCCTGCGGGATCGGGAACTGCCCAGGAGATGGCCGGGATGGCCCGGTCGCGATGACCGGTCGGGATTGCCCGGTCGGGGAGATCGGGATGGGCGGGGCCAAGATGGGCG
>NZ_JADDIL010000078.1:0-45905 GCF_020826795.1 Microtetraspora sp. AC03309
AAAGTGCCTTCTGAATTGGCGCGGACAGGACTCTCGACAAGCCCGATCCTCCCAGTTCAGAGGCGCTTTTCTCATGTAAACGATCAACCTCGGAGAAATTCGTCGCGAAAGCCCGAGGTTAATGAGCATCCATAACTATATGGTGGGGAGATCTTCGATCCCGTTGATGGCGATAACCCAGAATGGATCACCCATCCGGTAGCCTCCGGTGCTGGGGGTGTGGGGCTCGAACTGGCCGGGGCCTAGAAGGACGTGAACACCTTCAGCGCGTAGTGTCTCCACGCTGCGGCGGAATGGCTCGCGTGAGGCAAGGGCGCTGTTCACGAACGGCAGGATGACGACGGGGATGCCCAGGCCGGGCGCCTCCGCGAGAAGGCCCAGGGCGTAGGTGTCGGCGATGCCTTGGGCGAACTTGTTGATGGTGTTGTACGTGGCCGGGGCAACGATGATGGCGTCGGCCCTCGGGGACTTGGGTTCGCCCGGCTTGCGGTACTGGCTGCGGACAGGGTGACCGGTCAGCTTCTCCAGTTCGGGCACGTCGATGAAGTCGAGCGCGGATGGGGTGGCGATGATCTGGACGGTCCATCCCTGCTCCTGCGCCATCGTCACGAGGCGGCCGACGTCACCGGCCGGTCCTGCGGCGCACACGATGATGTAGAGGACCTTGCCGGGTTCGGTCACGCGCTGACTCCCAGGGCTTCGGCGTACTCTCGCGCTTCGCGCCGGACGCTGATGGGGGCGGTGGCGAGGATGTCGCGAACAAGCCTAAGCGTGGCCGGGCGGCCGGTGATCTCTTCGGGGGCGATATCTCCGGCGGCGCGCAGGACGTGCAGGGCGCGGTCGTGCTTGCCCCACGCGAGGAACGCGCGGGATGTGTCGAGTAGGACGGTGGCCTTGCGCTCGTTGATGGGCAGGGCGTTGAGGTCGATCTTGCGGGCGTTGTCGATCGCGGTACCGGCGTCGCCGAGACGGAGCGCGATGTTCACGCGGTGGCACAGGACGTTGTTCGGGCCGAACGCGGTCCACATGTGGTTGCCGTCGTGACCGAGTCGCCGGCCTGCCTGCTCGGCCTCATCGAGGAGTTCGGCCGCGGTGTGCCGGTTGGCATGGAGGGCTGCGGCGACGGCTCCCCGTAGTAGGAGCGTGCCGTACACCGACAGGTCGTCCGGAGAGGGGTAGGACAGGTCGGCGTCCAGGCGCTGGGCGGCGGTGCTGGCCATGGTGGTTGCGGCTCGGTGGTGGCCGTCGTCCATGAGTGCGTGGGTGATGATGCGGGCGCTTGATCCGATCATCAGGGGGTTGCCGCTGGCGTGGGCGGCCTGGACGCTGCGATCGGCCGCGAGCCAGGCAAGGCCCTTGTCTTCGTGCTTGAGCAGGATGGATGCGGCGACGTGATGGGCCTCGGCGGACAGCGCGTACGCGCGTAGCTGTTCGTCGCCGGTGAGCATCGTGCATGCGGTGCGGAGCTTGCGCAGCAGCGACGGGAGGGCGGCGGCCACCTGGGAGTAGTGGCATGCCTGGTAGTTCTGCTTCGCCGCTGCGACGGATGCGGCGAGTGCTCCGAGATCTGTGGGGCCGTCGACCGGGGCGGAGTAGTCGACGAGAGCGGCGGCAAGGGTCTCGATGTTGGACGGGATGTCATGGACCTTGTCCGGCTGTCCGACCACCGCACTGAACAACGCGGCCCCGGCCAGGCCGACGAACTCGCGTCGCCGCATGCCGTCCTCGTCCTTTCCAGATTCGACGAGATTCACAGCGTGTGGGCTGATTATGCGGTCATCAACCCGCATGGAATAGTCGCCAGGCGGAGTGATTGCGGTATCGGCGACGGGCGCGGCTACGGCTCGGGCGCGTTTGGTGGGGGCGAATCCCAGGTCTTCGGGGTCGTGGTGGGTGACCTCGGCGAGTGCCAGCCGGTACGGCTCACGCGGCCAAGAGACCTCTCCGGCCTCCCACCTTCTGATGCGCTCCTCGTCGCAGGTCAGGCCGTACTTGATGCCGCTGGCGGACAGGTTGACCATTTTCGCCATTTCGGCACGCGACAAATTCGCGCGGCTACGCCATGCCCGGAGTTTCACGTTTGGTGTTGCTTCGGGCATATCTGACCTGCTTCCCGATGGGCGATCGAAAAGGGGTTAAGAGGGGGGTCTTTTAGGGGGTCTCGCCATTCTGCTTTGCCGGTGGACTTGCCATCAAGCAACCACGGTACGTCAAGCGGCCTCCCAGGCAGAGGGAACGCCGGATGAACGAGGAGATGGCGACGGTGACCCGGCCAGACGAGAACAGCGAGGCACGGCCCTGTCCTTCGTGTCGGGGACGTGGCAGCAAGGAACGCCACGCACGCCGGGCGCTCCTAATCGGCGGAACCAATGCAGATCACGAATCGGGTGGGGAGCGGGTGTGTCTCGACTGCCTCGGAAGCGGCCGGGCCGAAGGGAACGGAACATGAACCCCATTGATGTCATGGCGGTGGCCTACATGAACCGCACAGACGAGGAGCGCAAGCTCCTCCGGCTCCGCCACGAGTTGACCCAGCTCAGCATTCACACCGAGCTGCGGGACAACAACACCGCACTCATGGTGCACCCTCCCGGCGGGCGGGGGCTGCCGCTGTGGGTGTTCGTCGGGTACGGCGGCGCGTACTTCTCCTGGCAGTACGCCGAGAAGCGGCACCCGGTGAACGACGCCCCGGGGGCGGCGAAGGTGCTGGCGGAGTACGTCAGCCGCTAGAGCTGGCGCGGCGAGATGACGGGAGTGCCCGGCCGGGGGTGGGCGGGCGTCGGTGGTGTCCATCGCCCCGGTCTCGTCGCGCCTGCGGCAGGGTCACGGACAACCACGCCCCCCGGTCCCCGTTCGTGGCCCTGCCGTTCCACCCTTGTTCACCTCTTCCGGCACGTTGTGGGTTGCGGGTATGGGGTGACAGAAATCCGGAGCCGCGTTAGGCTCAAACTTGGTAAAACAACCTGTCGGCTGCTGGACGGTCGTGATGTCGCTAGAGTCCGTGCCTCCGAAGTATGCGCAACTTGTGCAGACGCTTCAGCGGCGTATTGAAGCGGGAGACTACCCGCCGGGGACGCTGCTCCCCAGTGAGAACCAGTTGATCCAAGAGTTCGGCGTGTCCCGGCCCACTGTTGTTGCCGCGTTGCGGGTGCTGAGGGAACAGGGCTGGATCGAGTCGCAGCAGGGCAAGGGACGTTTCGTGCGGGGCCGTCCCGCGCTCGCCCTGGCCGAACAGCCACGCCCCGGCCACGCCTACCTGACCAACCCCGAGGCCGCTTCCCCTGGCGAGGTGCTGGAAGCGGGCGCCCAGGCCGTACCCAACCGGGTCGCCGCGCTGCTCGATCTGCCGGCCAAGAGCCGGGCGTTCCTGCGTCGCCGCCTGGTCGTCCGCGACGGTGAGCCGTCCGAGATCGTCTCGTTCTGGCTGCCCTTGGATCTGTCGGAGGGGACGGACCTGACCAGCGCCGACCCGCTTCCCGACAGCATCCGCGATCATCTCCAGGCGCGTAAGAGCGTGCGGTTCGATCACATCATCGAGCAGATCACCGCGCGCATGCCCTCGACGGACGAGACCAAGCGGCTCGGCATGCCGAAGAACACGCCGGTCCTGGACGTCTACGCGGCCGTGCGTGACGCTTCCGGGCACCCCTTTGTCGTGGTGAACGTACTGCTTCCCGCCGACCGTCACGAGTTGGAAGACGCCTACCCGATCGCCTGATCGGGGAAGGCACGATAACAAGGCATGTGGAACGAGCCCCGAGCGACGTGCCATCACCTGCGGCGGGGCGACACTTCCGACATCATCTTGTCGATGATGTCGAGTGCCGCTTGAAAGTATGCGGCATGATGCTCGACATCATTCGGGCTGACGTACACGATGCCGAGAGCGCCGTGAGTCGCAGCCTCGACGTACTTACCGTCCCTGACGCCGGTTTCCAGGGACAACTTATGTTTGACGGTCTCTTCGCGTCGGACCTCTGCCTCTTGGTCAAAGTCCGATTCAGGTACGCCTATCCGCTTGCTAGCCAGTTCTACGGTGGCGGCACCAACGAGGTCTAGCAAATGTCTATGGACCCGCTTCCTGGCTCTCGGGGCGAGATGCGGGAGCTTCGCTAGGACAGCACAGGCTAGCTGTTCACGACCATGGAAGGAGGCGGCGCCCAAGCCCTCGTTACACACGCCTCCGGTATAGGTGTGTCCATGGATCAAACGGACTCTGTAGGCCGCGAGCGTCTCGCATACGGCCGCCTGCGCCTGGAATCGATGCTTCGCAGCCTCGCCCCGCCACGCGATTTGGCCAGAAGCGAAAACACCACCGACCGCGCCAGAGAACAGTCCTGAGACAGCCCCGATCAAAACGCCCCACACGTCCATGACCGACACCGTAACGGCGGAATGTCTTCAGCGATGGAGGTACGGCGAATGTGACTACGCCCCTAAACATCGCTCACGATCTCGGGAACTTGCTGGAGCTCCACCTCTTTCACCCCTAGGCACTTGACCTACCAAGTTCGCCGACCTACTCTCGAGGCAGTTGATAGGTTAAGTGCCTGTCAGTCGAGAGAGGAAGATCTCCAATGGCTCTGCAAGGACCCATCCCGGTCACGTTCGACATGGTGTTCCCGCACGGCTGCTACGTCGTCGGTGAGGTCGAGCCGGTCAAGGACTTCGACGCCTCGACCAACGGCCGGTTCGTCCAGGCGCGCGACAAGCAGACGGGCGAGCTCGTCTGGCAGGTCGCGGTCATGGACGCCGATCCGACGCTCAAGCCCGCTCAGAAGACGGTGGCGGTCAAGATCCTGTCCGGTGTCCAGCCGGTTCCGCCGGCCGCTGTGCCGGGGGTGCCGTTCACGCCGGTCGAGTTCGACGGGGTCAACGTCACGCCGTACGTGAACAGCAACAGCAACCGGCTCGCCTACTCCATCCGGGTCCGCGAGATGCGCCCCGTCCGGACCGCATCGGGCAAGGCCGGGGGCAAGGAGGCAGCGGCGTGACCCGCGACCCGTACACCTACGTCTCGATGTCGCTCGACCCCCGGCCAGACGCCCCGGATCAACGTCTCGTTCTACACGCTGGATCTGCGGGTGTGGGCCTCAGCGCTGAACGGCGAGCGGCCGATGCTCTCGGTGTCTTCCCGGGAGGCCGACATCTCGATCTCGACCAGCGCAGGCGGCCCGGTCACCGCTGCTGATCTCGACATCGCCCGGCAGATCTTCACCGCCGCCGCGCGCTACCTGGCCGACTGCGAGCACCAGCACGCGCAGCAGTCGGCCGCCTCCGACCAGGTCGACGCCCCCGGTGACGAGGTGGCGGCCTGACAAGCAAGGCGGGGCCGCTGGAACTGGCATTCCAGCGGCCCCCAGATCTCCCACACACGCGAATGTTTGAGAGGGGCACCAGCCTAATGTTCCGCAAGCTCCCCGGAGACGAGGCGCGTAACCTCGTCTCCACCACTCCCGACACCGCTGTCGTGTTCCGTCCGGCCGTCGTCCGGACCCCGGCGTTCATCACGATCGTGATCTGGCTGTCCCGCCTGGTCGCGGGCCTGATCCGGATCGTCTGGCGGCACCCGATCGCCGTCACCGGCCCGGCCGTACCCGGTGTGATCTGGACGCTGTACGGCTGGCGTCTCGCCCTGGTCCTCATCGGCCTTATCGCCCTTGCGGGCCTGTCCTGGGCGTCGCTTCACCGGGCCTCGTTCTTACGGGTCATCGGCTGGCGGCTGTTCGCCTTCTGGCGACGGATCTGGATCTACCGCCGTCACTGGCAACCCGTGATGATCGTCTCGGGTCTCGGGCGGCACTTACGCGGCCGGGACTACCTGCCCCGGCTCGTGCGGGTCGAGTGCGACGGCTGGGCCGACCGCATCACCGTGAAGATGCTCAACGGTCAGGCGGTCAAAGACTGGGCCGACCGAACCGACCAGCTCGCCCACGGCTTCGGCTCCCGAACCTGCCGCGTCTCCATCGCACGGGCGGGACGGCTCGTCCTGACCTTCCCCCGTCGTGATCCGCTCGCCGTGCCGCTGCCTGCCGTCCCGATCCCGGACGTGGTCTCAGTGGGACCGGTCGAGATCGGCGCTCGGGAAGACGGCACGCCATACCGGCTCAAGGTCCACGGCACGCACGTCCTGATCGCGGGAGCGACCGGGGCCGGCAAAGGCTCGTTCCTCTGGTCGACGATCCGCGGCTTGCTCCCCGCGATGCGGGCGGGCTTGGTCGAACTCTGGGCGCTCGACCCGAAGCTGATGGAGCTCTCGTTCGGCCGGGACCTGTTCACCCGGTACGCGGCCGACTCGGAACAGTGCGCCGACCTACTCGACGAAGCGGTCACGGTCATGCAGGAGCGCGCCGGGCGCTTCGCCGGGCTCCAGCGCTCCCACAAAGCGACGGTTGAGGATCCGTTCGTCCTGGTGCTCGTCGATGAGGTCGCGTTCCTGACCGCCTACCAGTCGGACCGGGTGCTCAAGCAGCGGATCACGGCCGCGCTCGCGACCCTGACGACGCAGGGGCGAGCGGTCGGCGTGGGCGTCATGGCGGCGTTGCAGGACCCGCGCAAAGAGGTCATGAACATCCGCAACCTGTTCCCCGACAAGATCGCGCTCCGGCTCGATGAGTCCGAACAGGTCGACATGGTCCTCGGCGACGGCGCACGCGATCGGGGCGCACTCGCTGACCACATCTCGCCCGTGCCCGCGCTCGGGGCCGGGATCGGATACGTCCGGCTTGAAACCTCGCCCGATCCCGTCCGGGTCCGGGCCGCGTACGTCTCTGATGATGACATTCGCGCGATGGTCGTCGAGTACGTCACGCCCGTGGATGCCTCGCAGGTCGCGGACTCTGCGGCGGTCACTGGCTCCGCTCCCACTGTCGACTCCGCTCCGGTCGAGCGGGAGGGAGTGCGGGCCAATGGTTGAGATCTCCCACCTGCTCGACGAACTGACCTGCGCGGGCTGCGGCACCACCAACGCGCTCTGGCTGTACCCGGTCCGGGGCGTGGTCGAGTGCCGCGAGTGCGGCGAAAAGGCGTCCATCCTGCTCGACCCCCTCGACGGCTTCGACTCGATCGACAGCCTCGGCTCCTGCGGCGGTGACTCGTGACCAACACGATCGACAGGACGACCCCTCGGGCGGTGCGGATGGCTCAACCGCTCGCCCGCGAGGTCGTCGAAGAGCTCGCCAAGCAGTACGGCGTGTGCATCCGCCCGATCGCCCTGCGGCGGCTCGACACCTTCACGGGCAAGGTGGAAACCATCGACGTGCCGTGCGGGGCCACCTTGGAGAGCAAGTGCCCTCCGTGTGCGAAGCGGAACCGACAGCTTCGGATGGCCCAGTGCCGGGAGGGCTGGCACCTCGACCACGAGCCGGTCAACACCCCGAACGAGGCGGACGACTATCAGCGCTACCTCGTCGAACTCCGAGCCGACGCCCAGGCCTGGCGGGACAAGGCAGAAATGGCCGGCGACGACACCACCGACCTGGACGCCGCGATAGGCGACCTCGACGACGAGATCAACCGGGCCGGGATGCGCGGCACCGTCCTCGGCCGCACCGCCGGGAAACGGTCACGCTCGACCCGGCGGCGACAGGACGCCCCGGACCTGCCCAAGCGCACCATGAGCGCCACGACACTCGGGCGAACCTTCACCAGTGCCAACGGCAAGACCTTCCGGCCGTCGATGTTCATCACCCTCACCCTGCCCTCCTATGGGCGGGTCAGGAAGAACGGCGCACCCGTCGACCCGAGCACGTACGAGTACGCGCGGGCGGCTCGGGACGCGCTGCACTTCTCCAAGCTGGTGGACCGCTTCGTTCAGAACCTCCGCCGGGTGGCCGGGTTCGATGTCCAGTACTTCGCGTCCGTCGAACCTCAGAAGCGCCTCGCTCCGCATCTGCACATGGCCGTGCGGGGCCACCTCCCGCGTGCGGAGATCAAGCAGATCGCGGCGGCCACGTACCACCAGGTGTGGTGGCCCTCCATCGATCGGGTCGTCTTCGAGGGCGAGCATCTGCCGGTCTGGGCGGACGGTGCCGGATACCTCGCCCCGGCAACCGGTGAAGTCCTGCCCACCTGGGATGAAGCCCTCGACGAGCTCGACCAGGACGACGAGGCCGAACCCCTGCACGTGCTGACCTTCGGCCCTCAGCTCGACGTTCAAGGCGTCCTGGCCGGGACGACCGATGCGGACACCTGCATCCGGTACCTGTCGAAGTACCTGACCAAGTCCATCGGCGACGCGATCGACCCGGACGACTCCGCGCAACGGGAGCACGCGGAACGCCTCGGCAACGCCCTCCGCTACGAACCGTGCTCGCCGACCTGCCCGAACTGGCTCCGCTACGGCGTGCAGCCCAAGGGCGCCAAGCCGGGCATGATCCCCGGTCGGTGCCGGGGCAAGGCGCACAAGCCCGAACACCTCGGCTACGCGGGTCGTCGCGTCCTGGTCTCGCGGAAGTGGTCGAACAAGACCCTGACCGAGCACAAGCACGACCGGCGTACCTGGGTGCTGGAAGCCCTCGGCCTCCCAGACGAACCCATAGCCCCGCACCGGTACGTCTGGCGACAGGTCAAGCCCGGAGATCCCGGCCTCGACCCCATCGGCGTCCGGCTCCTGCGCTCGGTCCACGAACGCCAGCGCTGGCGCAACCACTTACGAGAGCTGGAAGCCCAAGCAGACGGACAAGATCTTTCGGCAACCGAAGGGAGGGCGGCGTAGTGGCGAACAAGGACGGACGGCGGCGGTTCGGAAGCATCCGCAAACTGCCCTCCGGTCGGTTCCAGATCCGCTATCCGGGGCCTGATGGACGGATGCGAACCGGTAACACGACCTATGAGCGGGAGCGCGATGCCGACAAGGCGCTGTCCCTCGTGGAAGCCCAGCTCACCACAGGGGACTGGACGGACCCACAGCGGGCCAAGGTCAAGCTCGGTGACTACGCCGCGAAGTGGATCAGTGAGCGGACCAACCTCCGGCCTCGGACGGTAGAGATCTACACGGGTCTGCTCCGACGCTACGTCGTTCCGCATTTCGGCAACGCCCCCTTGAGCAAGATCGATACAGCCATGGTCCGGGAGTGGCGGGCAACGCTCACCGGGAACGGCGTGGGCGCGTCGGAAGTAGCCAAGGCGTACCGGTTCCTGCGGGCCGTGCTCATGACGGCGGCGGATGATCGGATCATCCCGCGTAACCCTTGCCGCATTCGGGGTGCCGGTGAGGAGAAGCCGGAAGAGCGCCCGGTCCTCACGGTGGCGAAGGTCTTCGAGTTGGCCGACCTCGTCCCCGTACGGCTCCGCGCGCTGATCCTGCTGGCGACCTTCGCGAGTCTGCGATGGGGTGAGGTGGCGGCACTCCGGCGGATGGACCTGGACCTGAACGCGGGCACCGTCAGCGTTCGGCAACAGCATGTCGAGTTGGACACGGGCGAGCTGCTCGTCGGGCCGCCCAAGTCGCGGGCCGGTGTCCGGACGGTCGCCATTCCTTCGGCAATCATCCCCGCGCTTCGGGATCACCTCGACGACTTCACCGATCCGGAGGACGATGCCCTGATCTTCACCGGCGCGCGGGGCGGCACCCTCCGGCGAAGCAACTTCCGCCGAGCCGCCGACTGGGCGAAGAACACGACGAAGATCGGTTGCCCTGGCTTGCACTTCCATGATCTCCGGCACACCGGCAACACGATCGCGGCCAGCTCGGGCGCGACGCTCCGGGATCTCATGGAGCGGATGGGGCACGACTCCGTTCGCGCCGCGATGATCTACCAGCACCGCACGGCGGAGGCGGACCGCAAGATCGCGAACGCCATGAACGGAAAGATCACGGAAGCCCTGCCAGCCAAGGCGAGTGATCTCTAAGCAAGATCGAATGCATCGGCTAATGGCACGTTAATGGCACGAAGCCTCGTAGCAAGATCGCTACGAGGCTTGTTTTCGCTGGTGGGCGGTACTGGGTTCGAACCAGTGACCCCTCGCTTGTAAGGCGAGTGCTCTACCGCTGAGCTAACCGCCCCAGACGGGACTACACCTTACGACACCGGGACGCCTTTCAGCACATCGGGAGATCCGTCCGTGTCTCCCGACGCCAGATCGGGATCCGGGTGCCGCGCGCCGTTCGCGTTGTTCCGGGGCTCGCCGCCTACTTCGCGCCGTTCGCGTTCCGGGCCCCGCCTCGCCGTGGCGGGCCACGTCCGGAGCGCGATGCCCGCGACTCTAACGACCGCCCAGCAGCGTTTCCGTGGCCCAGCCGGCGCCCGCGTCGGGCACACCGGCCGCCTGCCAGCCGAGCAGCGCGGCGCCGAGCATTCCCGCCTGTACGCCGAGAGCCGCCGGACGAAGCTCCGGGGGCTCACGGAAGGTCAGCCGCGCGGCCAGCCGTTCCCTGAGGGGCTCGAACAGGGCGGGCCCCGCCTCCCCCAGCCCTCCGCCGATGACGACCAGCGACGGGTCGAGCAGCAGCGTGTACGACGCCAGCGAGATCGCCAGCGCCTCGATCGCCTCGTCGAAGACCTCGCGCGCCGCGACGTCGCCGGACAGCGCCAGCTCCACGACCTCCTTGGCGGTGGCCGTACGGCCGGAGCGTCGCTCGAAGCGCCGGGCCACGGCGGAGGCGGACGCGTAGGTCTCCAGGCAGCCGACCTGGCCGCACGCGCACTTCTCACCCGAGGGCCAGACGGGCGTGTGCCCGATCTCGCCGCCCCATCCGTGCGCCCCGCCGTACGGCTCGCCGCGGACCACGACGGCGCCCGCGATGCCGGTGCCGATGGGGAGGAAGAGGAAGTCGGCGGCGTCGCGTCCAGCGCCGAACACGCTCTCGGCCAGCCCTCCGGTGCGTACGTCGTGCCCGAGCCGGGCGGGTGCGTCGCCGGGCACGAAGTCCTCGGCGGGCACGTTCCGCCAGCCGATGTTGGCGGAATAGACGGCCGTGGAGGAGGTGACGATGCCCGGAACGGCGAGACCGACACCGGAGGGCCCCTCGCCGAAGCGGGAGACTCCGTGCCCGGCGAGCTCGCCCACGTAGGCGCGGATGGCCTCGACCACGGCCGCCGCCCCGCGCTCACGTTCCGTCGGGCGTCCCTCGAAAGGGGTCACCTCACCGGAGCTCGTGACGAGCCCGCCCTTCATCGACGTACCGCCCACATCGAGCGCAACGACGTAACTCACTCGGACATCGTCGTCACCGGAGGACGATTCGCCAAATCGGGCAGATCAGGAACGTCCGAGGACACGGTTCAGCGCCGCCTCGACCTCGGCGGACAGGTCCGGCGAGCCGGCCGCGGAGACCAGCGACTCGCATGACCGCGCGAGCCGTACGGCTCCGCACGAGCGGCACTCGACCTCCCCGAGGCGGCAGATCAGCGCGGTGGAACCGCATGAGACGCACGCGTCGAGATCGAGGTCGTGCGCACGCTGGCAGTCCGGGCAGACCAGAACCTGCGCCTCGTGGCGCACCCCGCGTTTCCAGGGACTCGCGCCACGGACCGGATCGGCCTGCCGGGCCCCGCACCGGTAGCAGGGCATCTTCGCCTCCCGTAAGGCAGGGTCACAGATGTGTGAGCACCTTCTGGTACTCGGTGACGTCACGCGCCGACCCGATCGCGTTCACGATCTTCCAGCGGATGACGCCCTCGCCGTCGATGATGAAGGTCCCGCGCAGCGCGATCCCCTTCTCCTCATCGAACACACCGTACGCCCGGGCCACCTCACCGTGCGGCCAGAAGTCCGAGAGCATCGAGAACGTGTACCCCTCCCGGTCGGCCCAGGCCCGGTGGGCGAAGACGGAGTCGACCGACACGGTCAGCACCTCGACGTCGCCCTCGGCCGCGGGGACGAGCTCGTCACGGATCGCGGACAGCTCGCCATGGCACACGCTGGTGAACGCCAGGGGATAGAAGACGAGCACCACCTTGCGGCCCCGGAGGTCGGAAAGCCTGACGGGAGCGCCGTGCTGATCCTGGAGCTCGAAATCCGGAGCCCGGTCCCCGACCTCTATCGACATGCGCCGCCTCCCCTGACCTGATCGCACATCATCCTGCCGTACGGCACCGCCGGGCCGTACGGCAGGGCGTCGGCGTCAGCTCAGCGGCGGGCCTTCGGAGCGACCAGCCGCGTTCCCGACCAGTCCCGGGCGGCGCTGATGCTGCTCGTCTGGGAAAGTCCGGCGGTCGTCGCGTCCTCACCGATGTCACTGGGCTCGACGTGGCCGTCCCGGCCCGCCTTGGGGGTCAGCAGCCAGATCTGGCCTCCGTCGGCGAGTGCGGTCATGGCGTCGCTGAGGGCGTCGAACAGATCGCCGTCGCCATCGCGCCACCACAGCAGCACCACGTCGACGACGTCCTCGTATTCCTCGTCCACCAGCTCGTTGCCGGTCAGCTCCTCGATGGACTGGCGCAGTGCCTCGTCGCAGTCCTCGTCCCAGCCGACTTCCTGCACCACCTGACCGGCTTTGAGGCCGAGTCGTTCGGCCAGGCCGCGCTCGCCCTGCGCCTGACCCGCGGTCGCGCTCACGTGTATCCCTCCTGCTTGGGTGACCCCGCCTTGTAATGCGGTTGTCCGGCTCACTGAGAGCCATGCTTCGGCACAGTCCACACGCTGTGACCCACCGTCGTCAACGGTCGCCACGACCGGCGCCCCGCACCGTTATCTATGAACCCGACAAAAACGACAAACGAACACGCCGGTCGGGGTTGTCCACGTTGAGATCGACAAGGGACACCGACTGCCAGGTGCCCAGCGCGAGCCGGCCGTCCAGAACCGGAAGCGTCGCGTACGGCGGAATGATCGCGGGCAGAACATGGGATCGCCCATGCCCCCGGGAGCCGTGCGCATGCCTCCAGCGGTCATCGGCCGGAAGCAGATCCCCCAAAGCCGCGAGAAGGTCCTCGTCACTGCCCGAACCGAGCTCGATCAGCGCGACACCCGCCGTGGCGTGCGGCACGAAGACGTGCAAAAGCCCGTCTCCCCCGCACTCACGCGCGAACTCCGCGCACTCCCGAGTGATGTCGTGCACCCGCTCGCGCGTGCCGGTACGCACCTCGATCTCCATGGATCTCACAGCGCGATATTACGATCCCCGCTGAGCTGGGACGACGACCGCGTCCGGGCCGGGGAACACCAGGCCGGTGTGTCCGTCGTCGAACCTGACGACGTACGGCGGCTCGCCACCGGGCCCGCGTACCTCGATGATCTCGCCGCGCTTGTCATGTTCTCCCACGACGGTCCCATGCACCAGGAGCCGGTCACCCACCGTTGCCTGCATCTCGATTCCTCCCTCTCTCTCCAGAGCCTGATACGGCTTTCGCCCGCAGGGAAGGGGAGTAACCCATCCCCCGCAAGAGGGAGGAACAACGCATACCGAAACGTTACGCTCCCCCGCCGTGACGCACGAGACGGATGGCGGCCGGTTACGTCGCGGTCACCGCGGCGCGCCCCGACGGCCACCGGCGCACGTGCCGTACCGGTCACTGGAAGGAGCGGTGACCGGCGGAAGGAGCGGAGAAGAGAGGTGTGGAGCGACGGGCGGGACGGAGCGGTGCGTCCGGTTCGGGGCTGTGCTTGGATGGCACATCACACCCCGCGCGGATCCGCCTTCTCCCTCGGGAAAAGGCCCGGTCGCGCACGGGCGGTCGGCCCCGCGATCGGGGCACGCTGGGAAGTCTGTAAGAATCGTCCTACCATCGGTGGTCTAGGCCATATATCCCTGCCTGCCAGCAGGGACATCCTGGTTACCCGGCAGTAGAGATGCACTTTCCGGGGCAAGCGGCCAGGATGGAAGTGCCTAGACAAGACATAGTCCATCCTCGGAAGGCGAGACCCAGTGGCTTCCGGACGCCAGCGCTTCTCGATCATCAGTGACGGCCTACCCAGCCAGTTGCCTGATGTCGACCCGAGCGAGACCAGGGAATGGCTCGAATCGCTCGACAACGTCATCAAGACGGAGGGCCGCACCCGTGCCCGCTATCTGATGCTCCGACTCCTGGAGCGGGCCCGTGAGCACCAGGTCGGCGTGCCCGGCCTGCGGAGCACGGACTACATCAACACGATCCCACCTGAGCGGGAACCCTGGTTCCCCGGCGACGAGTACGTCGAACGCCGCATCCGGGCCTACATCCGCTGGAACGCGGCCGTCATGGTCACCCGGGCCAACGCCCGCACCAACGTCGGCGGCCACATCGCGACGTACGCCTCCGCGGCCTCGCTGTACGAGGTGGGTTTCAACCACTTCTTCCGCGGCAAGGACCACGGCGAGTCGGGCGACCAGGTGTTCATCCAGGGCCACGCGGCTCCGGGGATCTACGCCCGCGCCTTCCTGGAGGGCCGCCTGTCGGCCCCCGAGCTGGACGCGTTCCGCCAGGAGCTCTCCCACGGGATCAAGGGCCTGCCGTCCTATCCCCACCCGCGGCTCATGCCGGACTTCTGGGAGTTCCCCACGGTCTCCATGGGCCTCGGCCCGATCGGCGCGATCTACCAGGCGCGGTTCAACCGCTACCTGCTGAACCGCAAGATCAAGGACACCAGCCGCAGCCACGTGTGGTGCTTCCTCGGCGACGGCGAGATGGACGAGCCCGAGTCGCTGGGCGCGATCGGCCTGGCCGCGCGCGAGGAGCTGGACAACCTCACCTTCGTCATCAACTGCAACCTGCAGCGGCTCGACGGCCCGGTGCGCGGCAACGGAAAGATCATCCAGGAGCTGGAGTCATACTTCCGCGGCGCCGGCTGGAACGTCATCAAGGTCGTCTGGGGTCGTGACTGGGACCCGCTGCTCGCGGCCGACGTGGACGGCGTCCTCGTCAACCAGATGAACACCACGCCCGACGGCCAGTTCCAGACGTACTCCGTCGAGACCGGCGAGTACATCCGGGAGCACTTCTTCGGCAGCGACCCCCGCCTGCGCAAGATGGTCGAGCACCTGTCGGACGACGACATCCGCAAGCTGTCGCGCGGCGGCCACGACTACCGCAAGGTCTACGCGGCGTTCAAGTCGGCCCGCGAGCACGTCGGCCAGCCGACCGTCATCCTCGCCCAGACCATCAAGGGCTGGACTCTCGGCAAGGACTTCGAGGCGCGCAACGCGACGCACCAGATGAAGAAGATGTCCAAGGCCGAGCTCAAGGAGTTCCGCGACCGGCTCTACCTGCCCATCCCGGACAAGGATCTCGAGGGCGACCTCCCACCGTACTTCCACCCCGGCGAGGACAACGAAGAGATCGCCTACATGAAGGAGCGCCGCGCCGCGCTCGGCGGTTTCCTGCCCAAACGGCTGACCAGGGCCAAGGCCCTCAAACTGCCCGGCGACGACGTCTACAAGCAGCTCGCCAAGGGCTCGGGTAAGCAGAACGTCGCCACCACCATGGCCTTCGTCCGGCTGCTGAAGGACCTCATGCGGGACAAGGAGATCGGTCACCGGTTCGTGCCGATCATCCCCGACGAGGCGCGCACCTTCGGCGTGGACGCGATGTTCCCGACCGCCAAGATCTACTCGCCGCACGGGCAGACCTACGAGGCGGTCGACCGGGAGCTGCTGCTCTCCTACAAGGAGTCCACCGAGGGCCAGATCCTGCACGAGGGCATCAGCGAGGCCGGCTCGATGGGCTCGGTCCTCGCCGTCGGCTCCTCGTACGCCACGCACGGCGAGCACATGATCCCGATCTACATCTTCTACTCGATGTTCGGGTTCCAGCGCACCGCCGACCAGATGTGGCAGCTCGCCGACCAGATGGGTCGCGGATTCCTGCTCGGCGCGACCGCCGGCCGTACGACCCTGAACGGCGAGGGCCTCCAGCATGAGGACGGCCACACGCCGCTCATCGCCTCGACGAACCCGGCCGTCGTCTCCTACGACCCGGCCTGGGCGTTCGAGATCGGGCACATCGTCAAGGACGGCCTGCGCCGGATGTACGGCGACGCCCCGGAGAACATCTTCTACTACCTGACCGTCTACAACGAGCCGTACCCGCAGCCCGCGGAGCCGGCGAACGTGGACGCCGAGGGCATCCTCAAGGGTCTGTACCTGTTCGCCCCCGCCCCCTCGACCGGGGGGCCGAAGGCCAACATCCTGGCCTCCGGTGTCGCCGGTCCGTGGGCCCTGGAGGCGCAGCGTCTCCTGGCGGAGGACTGGGGCGTCGACGCCTCGGTCTGGTCGGCCACCTCGTGGGCGGAGCTGCGCAGGGAGGCCCTCGCCGTCGAGGAGCACAACCTGCTCAACCCCGACGCCGAGCAGCGCGTGCCGTACGTCACCCGGAAGCTGTCCGAGGCGCAGGGCCCGTTCGTGGGCGTCAGCGACTACATGCGGGCCGTCCAGGACCAGATCGCCCAGTGGGTGCCCGGTGACTGGAGCTCGCTCGGCACGGACGGCTTCGGCCTGTCGGACACGCGTTCTGCGCTGCGCCGCCACTTCCACGTGGACGCCGCGTCGATCACCCTGGCGGTGCTGACCCAGCTCGTACGGCGTGGCGAGATCAAGGCCGAGGTGCTGCGCGAGGCCATCTCCCGCTACCACCTGAAGAACGGCGTGACCGAGGTCGGCGCTCCCGCGGAGAGCAACGACATCCAGTCGATGGGCGTATAACGCCTGAGCGTCTCCGGGTTCGCGTCGGCGGACCCGCCTGCCGGGCCCCCGGACTTCCTGTCCGGGGGCCCGGCGTGTTCACGGCTTCACCGCTTCACGGCTTCTCGGGGCCGACGAACAGGATGACCTGATCGTCGGTTCCGGCCAGCGCGTCGTGGACGTACCACTCCGGCTTCACCTGGTCACGGGTGAGCCCGTCGGGGTAGGGCCGGTCGGATCCCCTGAACACGTAGCGGTACAGGACGCGGGTGATCTTGCGTTCCTCCAGGACGGTCCACGCCTCGGCCACCGTGTGGCCGGGGACGTCCGGCAGCCCGACGCCCTCACCGGGCACGTCGCCCGGCCCCTCGTCGTACATCTCGCCGGGACGGGCGGCCCGGCCGAACACGATGCGGGCGTGTCCCTTGTAGTCCATCGGGACCTTGACGCCGACCCCGCAGACCTCGCTTCCGCACCTGCCCTCGGCGAGGATCGTCTCCAGGTGGCCACCCTCCGAGGTCTCCATGAAGACGAGCGTTCCCGCCCTCCGCGGCGACACCGGCGCCAGCGTGAGGTCGATGTCCATCCCGTACGCCGCGAACTCCTTCTTGTAGCGCGCCGGATCGGCGACCGGATCGTTGACCGTGACGACGAGGGAGTCGCCCTCCTTCCGGAAGGACAGCGCGGCGGCCTCGGCGCGGTTCGGGCCGACGGACACCGGGCCGACCCGCTGATCGGGTTCTGCGATCGACACCGCGATCATCGCCGCGGCGGCCACGGTGACGGCCAGGGGGATGCCGACGAGCAACCGCCGCCGGCCGGACCAGCCGGGCCGTACGGACGTCGGGACGTCGTCTGGCGTGGTCTTCATGACACGCTCGGCCAGGTCGTCCCTTGTCTGGCGGCTCACCATCGCGGCGGCCTCCTCTTCAGTGATCGGGTTGAGTCGTTCGATGTTCATGCGGCGCCTCCTTTCGACGCGGGTGCGGCTCGCCCGTCGCCCTCTTGCTCGTGTTCGCCCTCTTTCTCGCGCCCGTCCAGCGCGCCCAGTGCGCCCAACTCGCGGGCGAAGCGACGACGCGCCCGATACATCCGGATCCGTACGGCATTGCGGGAACAGCCCAGGACGACGGCGATCTCGCCGAAGTCCAGGCCCTCCCAGCCGGCGAGCGCGAGCACCTCCCTGTCCTGTTCGGGGAGGCTCCGGAAGGCCGCGGCGACGGCGGCCTGGTCGGCGGTGCGCTCGGCGTGCTGGTCGGCGGCGCGCTCAGTGTGGCGGCGGGCGTGCGCGAGCTCCCCGCGCAACCTGTCGCTCAGCGCCGTACGCCGCCGCGCGCCCCGGTGCAGGTTGGCGAGGGCGCGCCGGGCGACGCCGAACAGCCACGGCCGGGCCCGGTCGCCGTCGGGGACGTCGTCGAGGCGCCTCCAGGCGACGAGGAACGTCTCGGCGAGGACGTCGGCCGCGTCATGGCCGTTCTCCGTCCGCCGGAGGAGATAGGCGAGAACCGCGTCGTGCGACGTCCGGTAGATTTCCTCGAAGCGGTGTCTTCTCGTGTCGGGTGGCCCCAACAGCGCTCTCCTTTCGCGGCACGCCGTAGCGTCGCTCCTCGATCTGACACCCTCCACGTGTCCCGCACACCGCGGAGCATTTCAGGGGCGGGAAGCATTTCAGGGGAGACGGCCGGTCGGGTGACGCCGCCGGCTCCACGCCGCTCAGCCTGCCCCGGCTCTGGCGCGTTTCGGCCGCCGCGCGGCCGGCCCGGGTCGGGCGCCTTTCGGCCGGTCTTCCGCAGGGGGCCGCGTCGCTTGCGCGCGCGCCAAGTCAGTCACAAGCGATGGACAAGACGGCTGCCCGACGATTACCCGCGTGAATGGATATTTCAGGACATTGATCAGGGGGTTGGCCGCAACGGCGGCGATCGCCCTGCTAGCCGTGGCGGCCGCTACGGCGCCCGCGGCCGCGGCCGACGGCGATGAGAACGTCTCCGTGGGCACGCTGCTGGCCGCCCAGACCCACCCGGCCGTCCAGCTCACCAGCCTCACCTTCGCCGGCGAGGTGGTCGTCCCCACCGCGGACGTGCGGCAGAGCGCTCTGAACGAGCTCGTGTCGCAGATCCAGGTTCTGGTGGCCGCGGGCAAGATCCCCTCGGACGAGCCCAGCATGTACAAGTACATGTTCAAGCGCATGGCCGCCGATGTGAACAAGTACCTCGTGCCTACGGCGCCCAACCGCACCGTGGAGGCACGGGTCGGCGGCATGTGCACCGGCTGGTGGGTCACTCCGGACGGCTACATGGTCACCGGCGCGCACTGCGTGGAGATGAGCGACGAGGAACTGTCCCAGACTTTCGCGCAGCAGGCGCTGCAGAAGTTCAACGAGGAGGACGCCAAGGAGGTCATCTCCGGGCTGGAGAACGTCGTCGCCGACGAGGAGCTCGTCGCCGCCGCACAGCAGGTCTACATCAACTTCAACTCCGCGCACATGAAGCTGGAGAACCTGCAGAAGAGCCTCTCGGTCCTGCAGTCGCTGCCCGGAGGCGGCGTCGACAAGACCGCCAAGGAGGTCCCCGCCGAACTCGTCTCCGTCGGAGAGAGCTACCCCGGCAAGGACTTCGCGCTCCTCAAGGTCAACAATCAGCAGAACCTCCCGACGGTCCCGCTCGGCGACGACGCCGACGTGCAGACCGGCAACACGCTGTACATCAGCGGCTTCCCCGGCCTGGTCACGAACACCCCGTTCTTCAGCATCGAGTCCAAGCTCGACCCGGCGATGACCGAGGGTCCGTACAACGCCAGGCGCACCACCACCGAGGGCGTCCCCTACATCCAGACGCAGGCGCCGTCCTACCACGGCAACTCGGGCGGCCCGGTGTTCAGCCGCGAGGGCAAGGTGATCGGCATGCTGATCGCCGGAACCGTGAGCGACGGCGGTGAGGCGTCGGAGAACGAGAGCTTCGTGCTGCCCGTCTCGATCATCAAGGAGAAGCTCAACGAGAAGAACATCAAGCCCGCGGCGTCGCTGACCACGACGAGGTACAACGAGGCGCTCGACGCCTTCTTCGCCAAGCACTACAAGGACGCGCTTCCCCTGTTCCGCGAGGTCCAGACCCTCCACCCCAACCACCCGTACGTCGCCAAGTACATCACCGACTCCCAGCAGGCGATCTCCAACGGCAAGGATGAGACGCCGCAGCCCATCTGGCTGTGGATCGCGATCGGCGCGGGCGTGCTGATCCTCGTCGCCGGCGGTTTCGTGCTGCTCGCGACGCTGCGCCGCCGCAAGCGCTCCTCGGCCACCCCCGCCCCGTCGTACGACCGGGCGTACGGCGGCGCCTACCCCGCGGCGATCAGCAGGCAGGACGAGCGGCAGGCCTGGCCGCAGACACCGCAGCAGGCACCGCAGCAGGCACCGCAGCGGTATGCGCTGCCCCAGGGCCCGTCCGCGCAGTCCTCCTCGTCCGGCCAGTCCGCGCCGTCCCAGGGCCAGTACCCGCAGCAGCAGTACGGCCGGCAGCACAACCAGCAGGGCTATGACCAGCAGGGCTATGACCAGCGGGAGAGCGGGCGTCGCCAGTACGACCAGTACGGGCAGCCGAACCAGGCGCCGGACGGGGCCACGCAGTACGTCCGGCCCGCGCCGCAGGCGGCCCCGCAGGGCCCCGAGCGCAACGTGGCCGATCTCGAGCGCGAGGTCGAAGAGCTCCGCCGCCGTCTCGGCCAGCGGCAGCCGCCCGATGCCTGAGACGCGTGAGGGCCCGCCGGACGAATCGCGGCGGGCCTTTCGCTCGTTGTCCGCCCGGCCGCCGCGGCCGCGGGGAAGTGCGGGGCCGGGCGACGGGGCGGTGTTCCGGCGACGCCGGTCAGCCGGCCTTGGGGGTGAAGAGGCCGAAGAGGTTGCCCGCGGTGTCGCGTACGTAGGCGTGGTCCGGTCCGGCGGTGTCGCCGACCTGCTTGGACTCCACCTTGCCGCCGAGGCCCTCGATCATCGTGCAGGTGGCCTCCACGTCCTTGACGGCCACGGTGAAGACGGCATGGTTGGACGATCCGCCGGCCCCCAGCACGCCGCCGCGGGGCCGTTCCTCCTCGGCGTAGCTGATGAGCCGGTAGTCCATGCCGCTCTCCGCCGACTCCTGGTCGACGGCGAACCGCCAGCCGAACAGGTCACCGTAGAACCGCTGGAGGCCGTCGGGGTCGTCACCCGCCACCTCGAACCAGGCGATCGTGTTGAAGACGGGAACGCTCATCGTTGCTCCTTGGAATCCGAATCCGGATGGACGGCTCCACCTTCGCCGGGCTTCGCGACAACCCCCTGTCGGTGTTTCCCGAACATTCAATCGAGCGCGGGACGAGTGACGATCATCTCGGGAACGTCGGCGTCGAAGTGCTCGACGGGACGGTAGGGAGCCCGCTCGTCCGTCAGGGCGGCGGACACGATCCGGTCGAGACGGAAGACCCGGACGGCGTCCCGCAATCTGCACCAGCCCACCAGGTACCACGAGCCGCTCCGGCCGTAGACGAACGTGCCCGGCTCGACCTCCCTGGACGTGGTCGCGCCCGCCCTGTCGGCGTACCGGATGCGCAGGACCGAATGCCCGAGCACCGCCGCCTCGATCACCTTGACGATCGGCACGGCGCTCGCGGACTCACGCTTCTCGTCGATGACGATCTGGACCCGCGTCGCCAGCGTCCGCGCCCGTTCCCCCTCGGCGCCCGGCATCGCCGCCACCAGCTTGCGCAGGGCGCTGCGCGCCTGGTCGGCGAAGGGCTGCTCCTCGGCCCGGCTCAGCGCGATCGCGACGGCCACCGCCTCGGCCGGGGTGAAGTTGAGCGGGGGCAGCGACATGCTCTTCTCCAGGGCGTACCCGCCCCGGCGGCCCGGCTCGGCGTAGATCGGCACTCCGGCCTGCTGCAGAGCGCCGATGTCCCTCTCGATCGTGCGCGCGCTCACCTCGAAGCGCCGCGCGAGATCGCGCGCGGAGCGGCAGCGGGGCGAGATCGCGCGCAGATCCTCCACAAGCGCGTAGAGCCGGTCGGTACGGTTCACAGCGCGAGGTTAGGCGACCCGGCCGACATTTCTCCGGACAGCGTTTCTCCGGACAGCGTTTCTCCGGACAGCGGGCAGCGGACACCCGGCATCGGCCGCGCGAGGCGCCCGCGCTCAGGAGTCGAACGTGTCGCCCATCCGGGTGAGCCGCTCGCGGCCCGGCTCGGGATAGCGCTCGCCGGTCGGCTCGGCCGAGACGATCCGGTTGCCCCGGAACACCCGCACGTCGTCGCGGAGCCTGCACCACGCCACCAGGTAGGACACGCCTCCCCTGCCGCTGAGGAAGACGCTCGGCTCGACCTCTCTCGTGGTGGTCTCGCCCTTGGTGCCCGCGTACTCGATGCGCAGCACCTGCCGTTCCAGCAGGGCCTGATCGATCGCGCGGCGGACCGCCTCCCGCACCGCGGTGCGCCCGTCCCGGTGATCCATGCCTCGACGCTACGACCGTGGCCCGACATATCCCGGTATCACCGGGCTGTCGCAGTGGTCACACCCTTGTCACTCCCGCGACCGCGTGTTGATGATCCGGTCGGGCGGGATTCCGCACTGTACGGCTCGCGCGCAGCCGTACCGCTGCCAGTCGAGCTGGCCGGGGGCGTGCGCGTCGGAGTCGACGGAGAAGACGCATCCCATCTCGTACGCGAGCCGCATCAGCCGCTTCGGCGGGTCCAGCCGGTCGGGCCGGGAGTTGATCTCGACGGCCACCCCGAACCTGCGGCACGCCTCGAACACGATCTCCGGGTCGAACCTCGACTCGGCACGTCCCTTGCCCTTGACGACCCTGCCGGTGCAGTGGCCCAGCACGTCCACACGCGGATCGGCGATCGCCGTCACCATGCGCCGCGTCATGTCCTCCGGCTCCATCTTCAGCAGGGAGTGCACGCTGGCCACCACGACGTCGAGCCGTTCGAGCAGTTCCGGGTCCTGGTCGAGGGCACCGTCGGCCAGGATGTCGACCTCGATGCCGGTGAGCAGGCGGAACGGATGGAGTTCCTCGTTGAGTCCGGCGATCACGTCGAGCTGGCGGCGCAGCCGGTCGGCGGACAGGCCGTGCGCGATGGTGAGCCGCGGCGAGTGGTCGGTGACCGCGAGGTACTCGTGGCCGAGCGCCTTGGCCGCCGCGGCCATCTCCTCGATCGGCGATCCGCCGTCCGACCAGTCCGTGTGGCTGTGCAGGTCGCCCCTGAGCGCGGCGCGCATCGCGGCGGTCGCCTCGTCCAGGTCGACGTCCTGCGTGTCCTCCAGCCGTCGGAGATACGTGGGCACCTCACCGTTCAGTGCCTCGGTGACGGCCAGGGCGGTGACCTTGCCGATGCCCTTGAGATCGGTCAGGCCGGCGGTCCGCGCCAGCCGTACGAGCTCGGCGCGGGGCAGGCCGGCGACGGTGGCGGCGGCGCCGCGGAAGGCGCGGACCCGATAGGTGGGCTCGCCCGCGCGCTCCAGCAGGAACGCGATCCGTTTCAACGCCTCGACCGGGTCCACAGTACGGGTTGGTACCCGGAAAACCGAGATCGTTACGTTTCTCCCGAAAAGGAACCTCGCGAGTCCATAGACCCGTTGGTGATACCGAACGGTACGCTGTGCCGACCCCGATCAACAGGAGCCCGATGACCGCCCCTGGGGAGAACCCCCGCACACCGCGTCATCCGATGGCGATGGACTCACCGCATCCGATGGCCGCGGACCCGCCGAAGCCGCGCGGCATGTCGTCGGGCGCCGTCAAGCTGGGCGCCGTCGCCGTGTTGTCCCTGCTCGTGGTCGGGTTCTGCGCGGCGCAACAGGACCGCTACGAGGAGGTCGGCGCCGACTGCGTGGACCTGAACAGCCAGAACCCCGACGGCTCCTACGTCGTGGTGGACGACGACTACTGCGACGAGGACCATTACCACTACCACGGCTCACGCGGCGCGTACGGCTGGTACTACGGGGGCCAGCGCACCGGGGGCCGGGTCGGGCGGGGGACGACGCTGAAGCCGTCGGACGCGCAGATCACCACACGGTCCGGCCGAGTGGTGCAGCGTGGCGGGTTCGGGTTCCACTCCGGCGGCGGAAGCTGACCGCGCGCGCCGATGAGACGTGAACCATCGATCCCGCGCGAGAACTGGGCGGCCACGATCGAGTCCCAGGGACTCGCCTACCATCGCTCGGCCCATCCCGGCGACCTCGACCGGCCCTACTGGGACGAGAGCGTCCACTACGTCTTCACGATGGACGAGGTCCTCGACCTGGAGAACCAGGTCGAGGAGCTCCACCGGATGTGCCTGGCCGCGGTGGAGCACGTCGTCGCCCATGACCGCCTGGCCGACTTCGCGATCCCGCCGCACTGCCGTACGGCCGTGGCGGAGTCGTGGCGGCGCCGGGACCCGCACCTGTACGGCCGGTTCGACCTGCGATACGACGGCACGGGCCCGGCGAAGCTGCTGGAGTACAACGCCGACACCCCCACGAGCCTGGTCGAGAGCTCGGTGGTGCAGTGGTTCTGGCTGAAGGACGTCCATCCGGACGGCGACCAGTGGAACTCGATCCACGAGCGGCTCGTCGACCGCTGGCGGGCCCTCGCCCCGGGGCTGCCGACCGGTCCCGCCCACTTCGCCTGGACCAGCGCGGACGAGACGGGCGAGGAGGCGATGACGCTCGGCTACCTGCAGGAGACCGCCGACCAGGCCGGGCTGAAGACGGTGGCCGTCGCCATGGAGGACATCGGCTGGGACCAGCTCAACCGGCGCTTCGTCGACACGGAGTACCGCGTGATCCGGTCGCTCTTCAAGCTCTACCCGTGGGAGTGGATGGTCGCCGAGCCGTTCGGCAGGCACGCCGTCGGCCAGCAGCGGACCATGACGTGGATCGAACCCCTGTGGAAGATGCTGCTGTCCAACAAGGCGCTGCTGGCGATCCTCTGGGAGCTGTATCCGGGGCATCCCAACCTGCTCCCGGCGTACCTGGACGGCCCGCGCGACATATCCGGATATATCCAGAAACCGTTGCTCGGGCGCGAAGGCGCCTCCATGCGCGTCGTGGCGCCGGAGCTCGCGCTTTCGACCTCGGGGGACTACGGCTCCGAGGGGTTCGTCTACCAGGAGTTCCTGCCGTTGCCGGACTTCGACGGGTGGCGTCCGGTGCTGGGCGCCTGGATGGTCGAGGACGAGTCCGCCGGGCTCGGGATCCGCGAGACGTCGGGGCTGATCACCGATGACACCTCCTCGTTCATCCCGCACCGCATCGAGCCGGCCTGATCGTGCCGACCCGTTCACATACCCCGAAGTCCACCGAAGCACCTGAAGCCTTCCGATCACCGGAACGGCCCGCCCCCGACAAGGAGCCATGTTGACCACCCAGTCCACCCCCTTCGCCGAGGTGCTCGGCCACGGAGCGTTGGCGATCACCGCGTACGCCGTCCTCGGCGTGCTGCTGCTCGTCGCCGGGTTCTACGTGATCGACATGGCGATTCCCGGACGGCTCAGCAGGCTCATCCGCGAGGAGCGCAACCCCAACGCGACCGCGCTGACCGCCTCCGGCCTCGTCGCGGTCGGCCTGATCGTCGCCGCGTCCATCTGGTCGTCGGGCGGCGCGCTGCGGGAGGGGCTGCTCGCCACCCTGGTCTTCGGCCTGGTCGGCATCGCCGTACAGACGGTCGGGATGATCGCCTTCGACCGGATCGTCGGCATCTCGGTCCGGTCGCTGGTCAGCGAACCCGCGCTCCAGCCGGCCACGATCCTGCTCTCCGCCACGCACGTCGCGATCGGCCTGATCACCGCCGTAGCCGTCGTTTGACAATAAATCGCGGATATTCACCGTGGGCGGAATACGCCGCCAGGGGAATTGCCGACGGCGAAACCCGATCCTTTTCCGGGAAAACGCGGGTTACCGTCGGCGGAACAGCGATCTTTCCTTGGAAGCCAGGTGACACGGTGACGTCCCCTTCGCAACACTCGCCCTTCCCGTACGCGCGCCAGTCGGGCAGGACCGGCGGCGAGCACGGCCCGGTCGCGATCGACTCTCTCGACCAGAGGCTGCTGGGGAACCGCATCGTCGTTCTCGGGCAGGAGGTGGACGACGAGATCGCCAACCGCATCTCGATGGAACTCCTCCTGCTCAGTGCCGAGGACTCCCAGGCCGACATCCGCCTCTACATCAATTCTCCCGGCGGCTCGGTATCCGCGGGAATGGCCCTTTATGACGTGATGCACCATATTCCGAACGACGTCAGCACGGTCGCGATGGGACTCGCCGGCTCCATGGCGCAGCTCCTTCTCTGCGCCGGCGCGCCGGGAAAGCGCTTCGCCCTGCCGCACGCGCGGATCATCATGCACCAGCCACACGGTGGCATCGGCGGTACCGCGACCGACATCAGGATCCAGGCCGAGCAGATGCTCGCCACGAAGAAGCTGCTCGCCGAGCGGATCGCGCACCACACCGGCCAGTCGCTGGAGCGCATCGAGAAGGACTCCGACCGCGACCGCTGGTTCACGGCCGAAGAGGCCAGGGAGTACGGCTTCGTCGACCATGTGATCACCACCACGGCCCAGGTCGGCGCGTAGTCGCGCGAGATCCCTTCCGAGATGTCCGATTCGTTCAAGACGAACGTCGCTCCCGGCTCCTAAGGTCGGGGACCATGGCACCGACTTTCAACCTCATCGGCCTCGTCGTCGCGGACATGGGCGCGGCGCTGGCCTTCTACCGGCGGCTCGGCCTGGACGTCCCCGCGGAGGCGGACTCCGAGCCGCACGTCGAGGCGTCGCTCCCCGGCGGGTTCCGGATCGCCTGGGACACCATGGACACGATCCGCTCGTTCGACCCCGACTGGACTCCGCCCGGCGAGGGCACCCGCGTCTCCCTGGCCTTCGCCTGCGCCGATCCCGCGGAGGTCGACCGCGTGTACGACGACCTCGTCAAAGCAGGGTACGACGGGCACAAGGAGCCCTGGAACGCCTTCTGGGGCCAGCGCTACGCCGTCGTCCACGACCCGGACGGCAACGGCGTGGACCTCTTCGCGCCGCTCCCCTCCTGACGGACGGGGACGTCCAAGCGCTAGGCGATCAACACGCCGAGCGGGACGCCGGTCAGGGCCTTCACCTCACGCGCGAGGTGGGCCTGGTCGGCGTACCCCGTACCGGCCGCCACATCGGCGTGCGGCACGCCGGTCCTGGCCAGGGCGACGGCCCGGTCCATCCGCAGGATCCGCATGAGGGTCTTCGGTCCGTACCCGAACGCCGGCACGCATCGCCGGCGCAGCTGACGCTCGCTCAGACCCACCGTGTCCGCCACGGCCGCGACCGGCGTCCCCTCGCGCAGAAGGGCCACGATGCCCTGGACGACGGGATCCGGCCGGTCGGCCCGCCCGAGCCGATCGAGGGCCGCCTCCTCCAGCACGGCGCCCGGATCCGGCGCCTCGTGGACACGCTCGGCGAGCCGCCGTACCCGCGCCTCCGGCCACAGGTCGGCCAGCGGCACCCGCCGGCCGCGCAGCTCGTCCGCGGGCACGCCGAGTACGGCGGGGGCGGTGCCCGGCGCGAACCGCAAACCCGTGTAGCCGGCCGCGTCCCGCGTCCCCGTCGTGAGGTGGGCGACCGGGTCCGGTCCGGCCACGATCAGCTCGCCCTTCACCCAGATCAGGTCCATGCAGCCGTCGGGGAGGATGCGCAGCACCGTTCCGGGGCTCGGCCCGGGGCGCCGCCAGACCACCGCCCCGGGCACGCGTGACGTCCTCTCGCGGTACATGCCCCCAGCATTCCACCCGTACGGCGTGGCACGCCCGGGTGGTGACCGCCACACCGTCCCTGGCCACAGCATCGGCGGTGACCTGGCACGCTAGAACCGTGACCGAGCGGAGCGAGCCAGCAAGCAAGAACAGCGTCCCCGTCATCCGGGCCGCCGACGAGATCGGCCAACCGGACGACAGGGCGCGCATGGACACCGCACGACGGCTCGACCGTGCGATGGGCAGCCTGGGGACGGCGGCCATGGCGCGGATGGAGGATCAGCTCCCCTGGTACCGCGCTCTGTCGGCCGAGGACAGATCCTGGGTCGGCCTCGTCGCCCAGGCCGGGATCGCCGCGTTCGTGGACTGGTTCGGGCACGCCGGGGAAGGACGGCCGATCCCCAACATAGAGTTCTTCGGCACCGCGCCGCGCGAGCTGAAGCGCAACGTCTCGCTCCAGCAGACCGTGGACATGATCCGCATCGTCGTCGAGGTGGTCGAGGCTCAGGTCGAGGAGCTGGCCTGCCCCGGCGGCGAGGACCTGCTGCGCCAGGCCATGTTGCGCTACACCAGGGACGTCGCCTTCGCCGCCGCGCAGGTGTACGCCCGGGAGGCCGAGGCGCGCGGTTCCTGGGACGCACGGCTGGAGGCGCTCATCGTGGACGCGCTGGTCCGCGGCAAGGTGGACGACGGGCTCCACTCGTGGGCGGCGGCGCTCGGCTGGACGTCGGCTCCCGTCGTGGTCTTCGCCGGTCACACCCCGGGCGACGAACCGCAGAGCGTCATCGACGGACTGCGCGACAGGGGCCGCCGCGTGGGCTACGACCTCCTCGCGGGCGTGCAGGGCGACCGGCTGATCGTCATCGTGGGCGGCGCCGACAGCATCAAGGACGCCGCGCGCAGCGTGGTGCCCCGGTTCGGGCCCGGACCGATCGTGATCGGTCCGGAGGTGCCCGACCTGCACGCGGCCGCCGGTTCGGCCCGCGCGGCCATCGCGGGGCTGCGCGCGGCGGCGGGCTGGCCGGACGCTCCGCGTCCCGTGCTGGCCGAGGATCTGCTGGCAGAACGCGCGATCGACGGGGACGCGGCGGCCCGGGCGCAACTCGTGGAGAACGTCTACACTCCCCTCGCCGGAACGCCGCTGCTGGACACGCTCGCGACCTACCTGGAGCAGGGGACGTCCCTGGAGGCCACCGCCCGGCTGCTCTTCGTCCACCCGAACACCGTGAGATACCGACTGAGGAAGATCACGGAGCTCACCGGCTACCAGCCGACGGAGGGCAGGTCGGCCTTCACTTTGCAAGTCGGGCTCATTCTCGGTCGCCTGACCCTCACGTAGCCGTATGGCGTTAACCATGGGGAAACCACGACTGTAGGTTCCCTACAAGGCGATCACCGCAAACTTCGTCCGGATCTCCATCTCTGTGGCGAACCCCTACAGGGCAGGGTTGGGGATGTGCTCGTCATCGTCTCTCCGGGCCAAGGCGCCCAGACCCCAGGATTCCTGAGTCCATGGCTTGAGATCCCCGGTTTCCGGGACCGGCTCTCCGCCTGGTCCGAGATCGTGAGCCTCGACCTGATCGCGTACGGGACCACGGCGAGCGCGGACGAGATCCGTGACACCGCCGTCGCGCAGCCGCTGCTCGTGGCGGCCGCGCTCGCGTCCTTCGACGCGCTCGGCGTCACTCCGGATCTGGTCGCCGGACACAGCGTCGGGGAACTCGCCGCCGCCGCGATCGCCGGAGTGCTCCGCCCGGAGCAGGCGCTGGACCTGGTCCGGGTGCGCGGCCAGGCGATGGCCAAGGCCGCCGCCGTCACCGAGACCGGCATGACCGCGGTGCTCGGCGGCGTCGAGGACGACGTGCTCGCCGCCATCGACAAGCACGGCCTCACCCCGGCCAACATCAACGGAGCCGGTCAGATCGTCGCGGGCGGCACTCTGGAGCAGCTCGCGGCGTTCAAGGAGGAGCCGCCGCAGCGGGCCCGCCTGATCCCGCTCTCCGTGGCGGGCGCCTTCCACACGGTGCACATGGCCCCGGCGGTCGACGACCTCCGCGCGGCCGCCGCCGGCCTCACCCCCGCCGACCCGCGCACCACGCTGCTGTCCAACGCGGACGGCGCCGCCGTGGCGAGCGGCGCGGAGTACCTCCGCCGCCTGATCGACCAGGTCAGCAACCCGGTCCGGTGGGACGCCTGCATGGCGACGATGGCGGACCTCGGGGTCACGACGATGATCGAGCTGCTTCCTGGCGGTACGCTGACCGGTCTGGCCAAGCGGGGACTGAAGGGCGTGCGCACCTTCGCCCTCAAGACGCCCGAGGATCTGGAAGCCGTCCGAGAGGGGTTGAACGAGCAGTGAAGTTGTCCCAGGGGGCTCAGGGGGCCAAGATCCTCGCGTTCGGCGGCTACCAGCCGGCCGACATCGTGACCAACGACGACCTCGCCAAGCGGATCGACACCAACGACGAGTGGATCCAGAGCCGGGTCGGCATCAAGGAGCGGCGCGTCGCCGGGCCGAACGAGTCGGAGATCGACCTCGCGGTCCAGGCGGGCGGCAAGGCCCTGGCGGCGAGCGGGCTGTCCAGCGCCGACATCGACCTCGTGATCGTCGCCACCTGCACGCTGGAGGCGCAGATCCCGAACGCCTCGGCGCGGGTCGCCCACCGGCTCGGCATCGACGCCCCGGGCGCGTTCGACGTGAACGCGGCCTGCGCCGGGTTCTGCTACGCCCTGTCCGCGGCGGCCGACGCCGTACGCGCCGGGTCGGCGACGCACGTGCTGGTCGTCGGCACCGAGAAGCTCACCCAGTGGATCGACTGGGACGACCGCGCCACGTCGGTGATCTTCGCGGACGGCGCGGGCGCCGCTGTGGTGGGCCCGTCGGACACGCCCAGGGTGGGCCCGGTCGTCTGGGGCAGCGCCGGGGACAAGTTCGACGCGATCGCCATCGCGAACCGCAACTCCTTCCTGCACCAGGAAGGCCAGACGGTGTTCCGCTGGGCCACGACCGCGCTTCACCCGGTGGCGAAGCTGGCGTGCGAGCGTGCGGGCGTGGACCCCGCCGAGCTCAGCGCCTTCGTCCCCCATCAGGCCAACCTGCGGATCGTCGAGGCGATCGCCCGCAAGCTGGGCGCCGACAACGCCGTGATCGCCAGGGACATCGTGCTCGCGGGCAACACCTCCGCGGCCTCGATCCCGCTGGCGCTCTCCCGCATGATCGAGCGCGGCGAGGTGCAGTCCGGCGGGCTGGCCCTGCTGCTCGGTTTCGGTGCCGGGCTCACCTACGCCGGTCAGGTCATCGAGATCCCCTAACACTTTGTACGGTTCGCCGTACAAACACTGAAAAATCCGAAAATTCAAGGAGAAATCGCGACATGGCAGTGACCGAGCAGGAGATCCTCGCCGGCCTCGGCAAGATCATCAACGAGATCACCGGCATCCCGGCGGCCGAGGTCTCCCCGGAGAAGAACTTCGTGGACGACCTCGACATCGACTCGCTCTCCATGGTCGAGATCGCCGTCGCCGCCCAGGACGAGTTCGGCGTCGAGATCCCCGACGACCAGCTCAAGCACCTGAAGACCGTCAAGGACGTCATCAACTTCATCCAGGCCTGACCCCGGAGACCGCCGAGCGGAAGCCCGGCGGTCCCCACCGTCACACGGGCTTCGTGAATGTGCCGTGTCGCGGCACATTCACATGGACGACCAATCAAGAGGAGTGCACACAAGTGAGTACGAACCGGGTACGTGTCGTTGTCACCGGGCTCGGCGCGACGACGCCCCTCGGTGGAGACGTCGCCTCGACCTGGTCGGCGCTCCTCGACGGGCGGTCGGGAATGCGCCCCATCACCGAAGACTGGGTCGACACGGTGCCGGTGAGGTTCGCCGGTGTGGCGGCGGTGGATCCCAGTGAGGTGCTGCCCAGGCCGGAGGCCCGGCGGCTGGACCGCGCCGAGCAGTTCGCCCTGATCGCCGCCAGGCAGGCCTGGCAGGACGCCGGCGCGCCGGAGGTCGACGGCGAACGCCTCGGCGTGGTGGTCGGCAGCGGCATCGGCGGCATCGGCACGATCCTCTCCGCCTACGACCTGTACCGCGAGAAAGGCTGGAACCGGCTGTCGCCGTTCACCGTGCCCATGCTCATGCCGAACGGCTCCGCCGGCTGGATCAGCATCGAGCTGGGCGCCAAGGCGGGGGCGCACGCCACGGTCAGCGCCTGCGCCACCGGTGCCGAGTCCATCGGCTACGGCATCGACATGATCCGCTCCGGCCGCGCCGACATCGTGGTCGCGGGCGGCACCGAGGCCGCGATCCACGGCCTGAACGTCGCCTCGTTCGCCGCCGCGCGTGCCATGTCGACCCGCAACGACGAGCCCGAGCGTGCGTCCCGCCCGTTCGACAAGGGCCGCGACGGCTTCGTGCTCGGCGAGGGCGCGGGCATCGTCGTGCTGGAGTCCGAGGAGCACGCCCGGGCGCGCGGCGCCCGCGTCTACGCCGAGGCGGCGGGCGTCGGCTACTCCAGCGACGCCTACCACATCACCGGCATCGACCCTGAGGGCATGGGCGGCCGGCAGGCCATGCTGCGGGCGGCCAGGGACGCGGGCATCGCCCCAGCGGACATCGCCCACGTGAACGCCCACGCCACGTCCACCCCGCTCGGCGACGAGATCGAGGCCCGCGCGATCAAGGACGCCGTCGGCTCCCACGCGATCGTCACCGCCACCAAGTCGATGACCGGCCACCTCCTCGGCGGCGCGGGCGGCATCGAGTCGATCTTCACCATCCTCGCCCTGCACGAGCGGATCGTGCCGGCCATCGCCAACCTCGACGACCCCGCCGACGGCATCGAGATCGACCTCGTCCGCGGCGAGCCCCGGAAGCTCGACGGCGGTCAGCTCGCCGCGATCAACAACTCGTTCGGGTTCGGCGGGCACAACGTCGCCGTGGCCTTCACCTCTGTGTGACTAGGAGCCCCAGATGACTGTGCTGGACAACACGGTGGTGACGGCGGCCTCCAACGGGGAGGCCGCCGACCCCCGTGATCCCCAGGTACGGCTCGGCCACCTGCTCGACGAGGGTTCCATCCGACTGATCACGCCCGAGGACAAGAGTGGCGTCCTGGCGGTCACCGGCCGCATCGAGGGCGTTCCGGTGGTCGCCTTCTGCAGCGACGCCCGGGTCCAGGGCGGCGCGATGGGCAGCGAGGGCTGCGAGCACATCGTGCACGCGTACGACGTGGCGGTGCGCGAGCGCGTCCCGGTGATCGGCGTCTGGCACTCCGGCGGCGCACGGCTGGCCGAGGGCGTCGAGTCGCTGCACGCCGTGGGCCGCGTGTTCGCCGCCATGACGAAGGCGTCGGGCGTCGTCCCGCAGATCTCCGTCGTCGTCGGCCCGGCGGCCGGAGGCGCGGCGTACGGTCCTGCCCTCACCGACATCGTGATCCTGGCCGACAACGGCCGCATCTTCGTCACCGGCCCGGACGTCGTCCGCAGCGTCACCGGCGAGGAGATCGACATGGCCTCGCTGGGCGGCCCCGAGCCGCACAGCAAGCGCAGCGGCGTCGTGCACGTGGTCACCAAGACCGAGGCCGACGCCCTGCTCAAGGCCCGCCAGCTCGCATCGCTGCTCGGCCACCAGGGCCGGGTCCGCGACGTCGACGAGGTCGACTTCAGCACGCTGCTGCCGGACAACCCGCGCCGCGCGTACGACGTGCACCCCCTCGTCAACGGGCTTCTGGACGAGGCCGGTGTCGAGCTGCACCCCAAGTGGGCGCCCAACATCGTCACCACCCTCGGCCGTCTCGGCGGTCGCACGGTCGGCGTCATCGCCAACAACCCGCTGCGGCTCGGCGGGTGCCTGGACTCCACCTCGGCGGAGAAGGCCGCCCGGTTCGTCCGGATGTGCGATGCCTTCGGGGTGCCGCTGGTGGTCCTCGTCGACGTACCCGGCTACCTCCCCGGCGTGGGCCAGGAGCACGACGGTGTCGTACGACGCGGCGCCAAGCTGCTGCACGCCTTCGCCGAGGCGTCGGTGCCGCGGATCACGGTGGTCACCCGCAAGGCGTACGGCGGCGCCTACATCGCGATGAACTCCCGCGCGCTCGGCGCGACCCGCGTCTTCGCCTGGCCGACCACCCAGGTGGCCGTGATGGGCGCCGTGGCGGCGGTCCGCGTCCTCAAGCGGCGCGAGCTCGCCGCCGCGCCCGACGCGGAGCGCGCGGAGCTGGAGGCCAGGCTGGCCGACGAACACGAGAAGATCGCGGGCGGCCTCGACCGCGCCATCGACCTGGGCGTCGTCGACGAGGTGATCGAGCCGGCGAAGACCAGGGGCGCGATCGCCAAGATCCTGGCCCAGGCCACCCCGGCGCGTGGCGCCCACGGCAACATCCCGCTCTGACCGGAGACGAGCGAGGACGACCGAGAACGACCGAGGATCCCGCGCCGCCCACCGGGTGATCTCCCGGCGGCTGACCTTCCGGCGGGTGATCTCCCGGCGGGTGACCTTCCGGCGAGGGGCCCCGTAGCGGGACGACCCCCGCCGGCGGCGCGACAGCACGGCGACGAGACAGGCGCCGGTCCAGTGACTGGACCGGCGCCTTCTGTCATGTCCGCGGTCGGTTCTCCTGCCCGCGCCCAGGGCACGCGGCTCCGGCGACCGCGCCTCCTCGATGGTCGGTCAGACGGCGGCGTGCAGCCAGCGGACGGGAGCACCCTCCCCGGCGTACCGGAAGGACTCGAGCTCCTCATCCCACTGCTTGCCGAGCAGGCGGTCGAGCTCGTCCTCCAGGACGGCCCGGCCCTGCGTCGCCATGAGCATGACGTTGCGTAGCCGGTCCTCGGGGATCAGGATGTCGCCACTCGCGCCGACGACGGCCGTGAAGGCACCGAGCGTCGGCGTGTAGGCATGTCGGGACCCGTCGATGCCCGGCGAGGCGTCCTCGGTGATCTCAAACCGGATGCGCTGCCAGGCCATGAGCGACGAGGTGACCGCCGCCGCCGTCCCCGGACGACCTTCCCACTCGGCCTGGGCGCGCACAGCCCCGGGCGCGGCAGGCTGGGCGGTCCACGTCAGGTCGACGGGAACGCCAAGAACGCCTGCGACGGCCCACTCGATATGCGGGCACAACGCAGGCTGAGCCGAGTGGACGTACAGCACGCCACGAGCAGCTGCCACCGGACCTCCCAAATCGCATGAGGTGCGCCTTCCCCAACGGCCTCACACTGGGATGATCACAAGTGACTGAAGGAGAGACTACCGTCCGTCGCAGCCAGGCACCAGAGGGGGGTCATACCGATTCACGCTTGACAACGATTCGTATCGGGAAAACTACACCGAGTAAGATTCGCCAAGCGAAGGGCCACCCCCATGCGCCCATTCTCCGGCGGTCCCCCGCCGCACCGGCTCGTCGAACCCCGGCCCGGATGCCCCGCCCTCATCCGCCCCGGGGAACTGATCACCTCGTCGCTGAGCGCCGTCTCCCGGTGGGCCGTCGACGCGACTCCCGCCGGCCCGGTCCATCACGTACGGCTGTCTCCCGACGTCGACGTGGTCGACCTCGCGGCCGGACTGTGCGACCGGGGGCTTCGGGCCTCGCCCAACCACGTCTTCCTCGGGCAGCCGCTGCTGTTCGGCGGCCCCGGGGGCGCACCCGTCCCCGCGCACGCCGTGCCGTACGAGCGGGAAGAGTCGTGGGACGTCACCGTCGGCGTGCTGGACACGGGGCTCGCCCCGCACCCGTGGCTCACCGAGTGGTACCGGGACGAGATCGCGGAGACCCCCGACTCCGACGGCGACGGGACGCTCGACGAGCAGGCCGGGCACGGCACGTTCACGGCGGGGCTGATCCTTCGGGAGGCGCCCGGCGTCCGGTTGCGCGCCGTACGGGTCCTCGACAGCCACGGGGTGAGCGACCAGGCCACGCTGCTTCGCGCGCTCGCCCGGCTCGAAGGCGAGCGCGTCGACGTCCTGAACCTCTCCTTCGGCGGTTACACCGTGGACGACGAGCCGCCGCTGGGGCTGGCCGAGGCGTTGCGCGCCTTCCCGGCGGTCGTCGCGTGCGCGGGGAACACCTCCTCCTCGCGCCCGTTCTGGCCGGCGGCGTTGCCGGAGGTGGTCGCCGTCGGGGCGCTCGACGGAGACGCCGTCGCCGCGTTCTCCGCGCACGGCGCGTGGGTGGACGCCTGCGCCCAGGGGGTGGGCCTGACGAGCAGCTTCCTGGAGCATGCGGCCTTCCACGGCTACGCCACATGGAGCGGCACGTCCTTCGCCGCCGCGATCGTCAGCGCGGCGGTGGCCCGTCTCTGTCGGGAGATGCCGCCCGCCCGCGCCGTACGGCACGCGCTTCACGAAGGCGGGCGCGTTCCCGGCTTGGGCATCGCGGTGCGGCGGCGGCACGAGCACGAAGGGACACCGGCGGAGCCGGTCAGGTGAAAGCCACCGCCAGGGGGCGGCCCGACCGCTAGGGTGATCACCATTCGAATCCTCTCCGACGCGCAGAGTCACGAATATGCCTACAGAGAAGACCCTCACCGGCCTGGACCAGGCGGCCTGGGAGGAGCTCGTCACCCGCTTCGGCGGCCGGATGTGGGCGGTGGCACGCGCCTGCGGGCTCGGCCCCGCCGACGCGGCCGACGCCGTCCAGGGCGCCTGGCTGCGGATGGTCGAAAGCCTGGACGGCATCCGCGATCCCGAGCGCGTCGGCGCCTGGCTGGTCACGACGACGCGGCACGAGGCGGTCCGGCTCGCCCGGCGGTCGCGGGGAGAACGGCCGGGACCGTCCGCCCTCGTCGACGCGGTCGTCCCCGATCCGGCGGCGTCCGTGGTGAACGCCGACGTCGGCCGGCGGCTTTGGCTGCTGCTGGACGGGCTGGCCGAGCCGTGCCGGTCGCTGCTCCGCCTGTACGCGCTGAACCCCGACGCGAAGTACGCCCAGATCTCCATGCGCCTAGGCCTCCCGATGGGGAGCATCGGACCCACCCGGTCCCGCTGCATGTCCCGGTTGCGGGCGCTCATCGAGGAGGACCGGTGACCGACGACGGCCTGCCCGACGACCACCTGCCCGATTACCTGCTGGCCGCGTTGCGGATGGCCGCCGGCGTGGATCCCGTGCCCGGCCGCGTGTCGGACGCCGCCAGGGACGCCTACTCGTTGCGGCTGCCTGGAGGCGTCGTGGCGGCGCCGTACGAGATCGGGGCGGCCGTGGGCGCGCGGTCCGAGGGGGACCCCGCGATGCACCGGTTCGGCGCCGACGGCATCACCCTCGACGTCGAGGTGACCGTCACCGACGGCCGCCTCGACGTGGCCGGTCAGGTGTCCCCCGCTCCCGGTCCGGGGGCCCGGGTCGAGGTACGCACCCCCGGCGCCGGCGAGACGCGCATACCGTCCGAGTCCGGACACTTCGCGGTGGCCGGGCTGCCCTCCGGCTGGATCAGCGTGGTCTGCCACCGGCCGGGCCTGGCTCCGGTGGCCACGCGCTGGCTCCACGTCCGCGATTGACCACCGTGGATCCCGGCCGGGCGTACGGCGTCCGCCCATGGGCGTCCGGGCACCACGGCGAAGGCGGCGAGGACGCGACCACCCTGGTGGCCAGGGCCGAGCGGGCGGTCTGGTTGTCCGGAACCGATCCCGAACTCGCCGAGTCCGAGGCGCGAACCGTCCTGGCGGAGGCGCGAGCCGTACCGTCCGGGACGCCGGACCCGCGGCACGCCGAGGCGGTGCCGGTGGCCCTGCGGGCGGCGGCCCTGGCGGCGCGCGAGCTGGGCGACATCGATCTCGCCCTGGAACGGCTGGAACAGGCCGTTTCCGAGGGAGCGGCTTTCCCGAGCCGGGTCGCGCAGGCACGGATGTCGCTGGTGACGGTGGTCGCGGAGCTCGGCGACCCCGAGGGCGGGCTGCGGCTGGCCGAGCTCGCGGAACGCGACCTCACCGGCGCCGACCTCGCCAGGCTGGACGTCCAGCGCTCCGCCGCGCTCATCCTGCTCGGCCGTTTCGGTGACGCGGTACGGCACTGCGACCGCGCGCTCGGGATGCTGGACGGTGATCCGAGATTCCACGCGGGCGGGCTGCTCAACAGGGGCGTCGCCCACACCTATCTGGAGGACTTCGACAGGGCGGAGGCGGACCTGTCGGCGTGCGTCCGGATCGCCGGGACCGCCGGGCTCGACCACCTCGCGATGCTCGCCGAGGGGAACCTGCCGTTCGTGGCGGCCAGGCGTGGTGACATCCCGGGAGCCTTCGAGAGATACCAGGCCGCGGAGGGAACGCTGTTCGGGTATCCCGAGCGGCTGGCCGTGATGCGCACCGACTTCGCGCAGGCGCTGGTGGCGGCGCGGCGGCTCGGTGAGGCCAGGACGCTCCTGGCGCGGGTCGTCACGGACCTGGCCGCCTCAGGGGCACAGGCCGGGTTGGCGGACGCCTGGCTGTTGCTCGCCCAGGTCGAACTGCTCACCGGAGCCGCCGATGCCCGCGGCTCCGCCGAGGCGGCCCGATCGGAGCTGATCCGCCAGGGCCGGACCGCCCGGGTCCCGCTCGCTACCGAGGTGGTGCTCCGTGCCCGGCTCGCGCGGGAACAGCCGAACCGTGATCTGCTGGACGAGCTACTGGCCTGCGTGAGCGACCTCGAGAACGGCGGCTGCCTCTCCGAGGCCGCGGCGCTGCGCCTGACCGCCGCCGAGACGGCCCTGCGGCTGGGCGAGCGGCGAATGGCCCGCGCCCAGCTCGGGATCCTGATCGCCTCCCCGGCCCGGACGATGATCCGGCAGCACGCGCTGGCCACGCGGCTGCACCTCGACGGGGACGTGCGCGGCGCGCTGGCCGCGGCCTGGTCCGGGCTGGCGGCGACCCTCGCGCCGCGCCCTCCGATGGGCGACAGTCCCTCGGCGCTCGGGAGTATGGACGCCGCCTCTCAAGGCGTCACCACTCAAGGCAGCACCACCACTCAAGGCAGCGCCACCATTCAGGGCAGCGCCACCATTCAGGGCAGCGCCGACCACGACGCGGGGGACTGCGACACCGCCTGCCACGACCCCTCCGGGCCGGTCGGTACGAGTGCCGTCGAGGCGCGCGCGTACGCCGCACGTGCCGCCGAGGATCTCGCCGGCTTCTGCGTACGGCTCGCCCTGGAGACGGGTGATCCCTGGACGGTGCTCACCTGTTCGGAACGCTGGCGGGAACTCGTACGGGAAACGCCGGGCCGCCTACGCCTGGAGGGTCTCCCGGCCGAGGCGAGGGGGACGCTGGTCGAGCTGGTGCGGGACGGGGACCGGCTCGCCGCCGTGCTGGTCACGGCCGGCCGCTGTGTCCTGCGGCCGTGCGGCTCGTACTCCGCGGCGGCGGAGGCCACCGTGCGGGTCCGATACGCCCTGCGCAGGCGCAACCTCCGCGACGTCCAGGCGGAGAGCGGCCTCGAACGCGATCTGGCGATGCTCGACCACCAGTTGTTCGACCGGCCGCTGATCCCTGCGGACGTTCCCGGCGGCCCGGTGGTGATCGTGCCGACGGGCACGCTGCACACCCTGCCGTGGCCGTTGCTCCCGTCCCTGCGAGGCCGTCCCGTGTCCGTGGCCGAGAACGCCTCCTCCTGGCTCGCCGGCCCCGAGCCGTCGTCTCCCCCAGAGAGCCCAGAGAACCCGGAGAACCCGGTGGTCGTGGCGGTCGCCGGTCCGGGGCTGGAGAACGCCGAGGCCGAGGTGGAGGCGGTCGTCCGGTCCCATCCTGGGGCGATCCGGGTGAACGCGGCCAAAGCCGCAGTGCTCGACGCCCTCGGTCACGCGGACGTGCTGCACGTCGCCGCGCACGGGACGTTCTCCCCCCGCAGTCCTCTGCTGTCGCGCATCACGCTCGACGACGGACCCCTCATGGCGTACGACCTGATCCGGCTGGGCCGGGCGCCACGACTGGTGATCCTGTCGGCGTGCGACGCGGGCATGGCGCACGCACCGGTGGACGGCGCCGTCCTCGGGCTGGCCGGCACGTTCCTCGACCGAGGAGCCCGGTGCGTGATCGCGGGCGTGGTGCCCGTACGCGACGACGAGGCGCTCGCGCTGATGACGGCGCTTCACCCGCTGCTGAGAGACGGCCGCACTCCCGCCGAGGCGCTCGCCCTGGCGTCCGGCGCGACCGGTGTCGCGGGGTTCGTCTGCTTCGGCAGGGGGGACCTCCGCCTGTCCGCCCCCTGACGCGCAGGCGTCCGCCCGGGGAGCGCACTGGGCTTTCCCGCTCGCAATTCCCGTATGAACGCGCGGCCCCCGTGGCCGACCGGGAGCCGACGGCGATCAGCCGGTGGCCACCGGACGGGCGGGGTCGACCACCCAGTGGGACCAGGATCCGACGTAGAGCGCGGCCGGGATGCCCGCCAGGTCCAGCGCGAGCACCTCGTGGGCCGCGGTGACGCCCGACCCGCAGTAGACCCCCACGGGGACCCCGTCGACCGCGCCGAGCGTGTTGAACCGCTCACGCAGGAACTCCCGGTTGTGGAACCGCCCGCCGGGCTCGACATTCTCGGACGTCGGAGCGCTGACGGCGCCGGGGACGTGCCCCGCCACCGGGTCGATCGGTTCGACCTCTCCGCGGTAGCGCTCGGCCGCGCGCGCGTCGAGCAGGACGCCACTCGTGGCGAGGTCGGCGGCCTGGTCGGCGTCCAGCGTCGGCATGCCTCCGGGGACGGCGGTGAAGCCGCCGGGCGCGGGCTCCCCCCCGGCCCCCTCCTCGATCGGGAGCCCGGCGTGCCGCCAGGCCCGGATGCCGCCGTCGAGGACGCGCACGTCCTGGTGGCCGAAGTAGCGCAGCGTCCACCACGCCCGCGCCGCCGCCGTGGCGTCGGCCTCGTCGTACACGACCACCGTGCGGGAGCCGTCCACGCCGAGGCGGCGCATCGCCGCCTGGAAGTCGGCGGCCTCGGGCAGCGGGTGCCGCCCGCCGGCGCCGGGCGCGGCGGCGAGGTCGGTGTCGAGAGCGCAGAAGACCGCGCCCGGGATGTGACCCTCCGCATAGGACTCGCGGTCGGACGGTCCGCCGCCGAGCCGCCAGCGGACGTCCAAAATCGTGACTCCGTCGAGAGCGGCGAGCTCTTCGGGCGTGACAAGGGTGCTCATCTGGCACTCACCTCCAGCAATGGGACGTTCTGCTCGGCCGCGGTCAGGGAGCCGTGGTAACCGATCATGGCAGCCTCGACCGCCTCCGTCCGGGAGGCGACGATCACACAGTCACCGTACGGCACGGCCACGACATCGCCGACGCGCCCGAGCCACTCACGGCGTACGGCGGGGCCGAACCAGCCCTCATCCACGGCCTCCTCCTTGGAGACGACCCAGGCCCGGTCGCGCAGCGCGTCGGCCCACGTGTCCAGGACGGCCGCCGCCGCGCCCTCCTCGGTGTAGAGGTGGCGGACCCTGGCCTCCCCTCCGAGGAGGGCGACTCCCTCGCGGAGCTCGGGCCGCAGGTCCACGTCCACCTTGTCGGTGGCGTTGACCATGCCGTGATCGGCGGTGACGTACATGGCCGACCCACGCGGGAGCGACCCGGCGATCCGCTCGGCCATCCGGTCGACGACGGCCAGTTCCTCCAGCCATTGGGTGCTGCCCCATCCGGTCTCGTGGCCGGCGGCGTCCACCCCTCCGTAGTAGACCGTGACGAATGACCGGCCGCGCAACGCCTGCCGTACGCCCTCGATCCGGTCGTCGACGCTCTCGGCGGCGACGTGCCGCACGCCGCGGTAGACGGCGCGGGTGAGACCGGTCCCCCTGAACGCCCCGGGCGCGACATAGACCGGATCCACGCCGGCCGCGGACAGCCGCTGGTAGACGGTCTCGGCCGGTTGCCACCAGTCGGGATCGACGGCGTGGCCGGGCGCGGTCCAGCGCAGACAGTTGAACAGCCGCCCCTCCCCCGGGACGGCCATCACGATGCCGAGCATGCCGTGCTCGCCCGGTGGAGTCCCGGTGCCGAGCGTGGCCAGGCTCGTCGGGGTCGAGGACGGGAACCCCGCGGTGAGCGTCCATCCCTGTTGCGCGGAAAGGAACGGCGCGGCGTCGGGGTGGGCGCGCAGCAGGTCGGCGCCCATGCCGTCCACGAGGAACAGGCAGACCCGCTCGGCGGGGTCGAGCCGCAGGGTGTTCCCGGTGCCGGCCCCCAGGGACGCCAACACGGATCCGGGCAGGTCGGCCAGCGAGGCGCCGCCGTACTCGGGGACGTACGGCACGGCGGAGCGCCCTGCGTGGGACTCGGTCACGTCACCTCCAGGGGCCGTCGGGGTCAGGTGGCGGCGAGCGCGGTGGCCTCGGAGAGCGCCTTGGCGAATTCGAGCACGTGCGTGACGGCCTCCGGGCCGTCGGCGGCCTCGCTCACCCGCAGCGACAGGTCATCGGCGGTGATCGCGCCGGTGTAGCCGTGGTCGGCCTCGCAGTTCTCGTCGCCGCAGGTCGCGGGCTCCAGGTCGACGTGGGAGATCGCCCCCCACCCGATCGTGAGGGTCACCTCGGTGGGGGGAACCCCCGGGACATACGAGGCGGGGTCGGGAACCACCCTGGTCACGGCGACCGACTGGATGCGGCTGAGCCGTACGGCCTCGGTGGTGGTAGAGGCGTGTGAGGCGGGCATGCCCTCGGCGGGCGGGTGCTCGTCGGTGTGACACACCAGCAGCCGGGTGGGCGAGAGCACCAGCACGGTGACGTGCCTGCGCACCTCCATCGCGGGGTCGAACGTGGCCTCGTGATGCACGACGTACGCCGTCACCTGCTCCTTGCCAAGGGCGGAGTCGACCGCGTCGGCGACCAGGTCGGGGTAGTAGCCGCTGCGGTCGATCGCCTCACGCATGCCGGCGGCGGAGACTCGGGTTTCCCTCATGGGGTCCATCCTGCCCTGTAAGGGACACCGGTTTCACACTCACGCGAAACCGGCTCCTCACCGCAGACGGCGCGGTCCGACATCGAGCCGGGGACCGACCTCGGGCCGCAGTACGGCTCTCGCCCCCAGCACGACCACCGCCGACTCCCCCACCAGGACCTCGTCCAGGTCCATCCGGCAGACCTCGGGCAGGGCGTCGGCGAGGAGGCCGACCCTCACCAGCAGGTCCTCCAGCGCTTCGACGGCGACCGGCGGGTAGCCGTACTCGCCGAAGAGCAGCGGCGCGGCCCGTACCGAGCGCACGAGAACGGCGGCGTCCTCGGCGGTGAGCGGGGCGAGGCGGTAGGCGCGGTCGCCGAGCAGCCGGGCGGCGACGTCGCCCAGCCCGAAGGACACGACCGCCCCGGCGTCCCGGTCCTGCATCACGCCGACCACGGTGGCCGCGGACGGCTGCGGCGCCATGTGCTGCACGGCGATCGTCACGTCCGGGCCGAGCGTCGCCGCGAGATCGGCGTACGCCTGGCGGAGGCTGCCCGGCTCGCCCAGGCCGAGCCGTACGGTGCCGGACCTGCGGGGGGCGTCGGGATCGGCGGTGGTCACCGGCCGGAACACCGGCTTCAGGGCCACGGGCCAGCCGAGCCGGGCGGCGGCGACCACCGCCTCCTCGGCCGAGGCGACCGGCTCGGCCGGCCAGACCTCGATGCCGTAGCAGGCGAGCAGCGAGGACGCGTCGATCTCGACCTGCTCGTCACCGGAGGCGAGGGCGGCGGCGACCAGCCGCCTGGCCCGGCGGTTATCCACGCCCTCGACGGCCGGAGGCGTGCCCACGGGCTGCTCGCGCCAGCGGGCGTAGCCGACGACGTGGGCGAGCGCCCGCACCGCCTCCTCCGGGGCGGGATAGGACGGGATGGAGCCCCTGGACGGCCCCTCTCCGGGAACGCGCAGTTCGGCGAGCATCCCCAGCTCGCCCTGGAAGGTGGCGAGCACCGGCTTGCCGGACTCCCCGGCGACCCGGACCAGCTCGGCGGCGACCTCGTCGTGCCCGCCGGGGATCGGCGGCATGTAGATCACGACGGCGGCGTCCACGTCGGCGAGTACGCCGCTGAGCGCGTCGGCGAATTCGGCGCCTCCGGCCCGCGCTCCGAGGTTGACCGGCGGAACCGGTTCGAGGCCCCTGGCCCGGCAGGCGTCGACGGCGAGCAGCGCCAGCGCGTCGGAGTTGCTCACCACCCCCACCCGGGTGCCGGCGGGCAGCGGCTGATGGGCCAGGAGTTGCGCGACGTCGAAAAGTTGGGCCAGGTCGTCCACCCGGATCACGCCCGCCTGCTGGAACAGCGCGCTCAGGGCGGTGTCGGGGAGGCGGAGGACGCGGGCGGCGTGCCCGGTGGGCACCCCCTGGCTCTTGACGACGACGACCGGCTTGGTCCGGGAGATCCTCCGGGCCAGGCGGAAGAACTTGCGGGGATTGCCCAGGGACTCCAGGTAGAGCAGGATCACGTCGGTCGCCGGATCCTCCTCCCAGTACTGCAGGAGGTCGTTGCCCGACACGTCGGCCCGGTTGCCCGCCGAGACGAACGTCGAGATGCCCATGCCGCGCTGGGCCACCCGCTGCAGCAGCGCGGTGCCGAGCGCGCCCGACTGGCTGAAGAACCCGACCCTGCCCCTGCCGGGCAGCGTCGCGGCGAGGGTCGCGTTGAGGCGGACCGAGGGATCGGTGTTCGCGATGCCGAGGCAGTTGGGGCCGACCACGCGCAGGCCGTACGCGCGGGCGATGCGGACGAGCTCGTCCTGGCGGGCGCGGCCGTCCGGACCGGTCTCGCCGAAGCCGGACGACACCACGACCAGGCCCTTCACCCCCTTCTCCGCGCACTCCTCGACCACGTCGAGCACGCCTTCGGCGGGGATCGCCAGCACGGCGAGGTCGACGTCGCCGTCGATCGCGGACACGCTCCGGTAGGCGCGCACCCCGGCGACCGCCCTGGCCTCGCGGTGGACGGGGTAGACCGGGCCGGTGAAGTCGGCGGCGAGCAGGTTGCGCAGCACGGTCTGGCCGATGCCGCCCGGCTCACGGCTGGCGCCGATCACCGCGACGGACTCGGGCTTCAGCAGCCGCTCGATGGACCGCGCCTCGGCGCGGTGCTCGCGGGCCGCCGTCACCTGTACGGAGCTGTCCGTGGTGGCGAGGTCCAGCGTCATCCGTACGACGCCGTCCTCGAAGTGGCTCTGGGCGGTGTATCCCGCCTGGCGGAACATGGCCGTCATGCGGTGGTTGGCGGGCAGCACATCGGCGATGAAGGTCCGGATCCCGCGCTCCCTGGCGGCGGCCCTGAGGTGTTCCAGGAGGACGGAGGCCATCCCCCTGCCCTGGTGGGCGTCCTCCACGAGGAACGCCACCTCGGCGTGGTCGGACGGCTCGACCCGGTCGTAGCGCACGACCGCCACCATCTCGGTGCCGATCGTGGCGATGAGGGCGACCCGGTTGTCGTAGTCGACGTTGGTGAACCAGGCGATCTCGCGGTCGCTCAGTCTCGGCCGCGGACCGAAGTATCGGAAGTAGATCGACTGCTCGGAGAGCCGGGAATAGAACGAACGCATGAGATCGGCGTCGTCCGGCCGGATCGGCCGCAGATGCGCCGTTCCGCCGTCGGAGAGCACGACGTCCGCCTCCCAGTGGGCGGGGTAGCGGGATTCCACGGTTTCGAGGGTAGTCCCGGCGCGGAATCGTCTGGCTGGGCAACGCTTGTGCATCGACTCCGACAGAGTGACGACCCAATTCCCCACGACGTGGCCGGAAGCTGTTAAGTTTCTCGGCATAGCCCTCATAGCCCGGCGAGGACGCCGACCCCTGCGGCGGACTCACCTCCACGAGCAGCTGGCAAGGTGGTGACATCATGACGCGGGTCGTCGTGGTGGGCGATCTCATGACCGATGCGGTCGCGCGCGCCCGCTTCCCCCTCGCGAGGGCGAGCGACACCCCGGCGGTCGTGACCATGCACGGCGGCGGCTCGGGGGCGAACATCTCCTCCTGGCTGGCCGTGGAGGGCAACGAGGTCGCCTTCATCGGTCGTCGCGGCGCCGACATCACCGGCCGCAACCGCGACATGGAGTTGATGGGCTACGGCGTGGACGCCCGGCTCGTGATGGACCCCGAGCGGCCGACGGGCACCTGCGTGGTGCTCGTCACCCACAAGGGCGAGCGGACCATGCTGTCCGATCCCGGTGCCAACGCGGCCCTCGCGCCCGAGGACCTGCCGCGCGACCTGTTCAGCGGCGGCGCCCACCTGCACGTGTCGGGATACACGCTCATCAACGAGGGTTCGCGCGACGCCGGCCTCGCCGCGCTCGACCTGGCCCGGCGGGCCGGGATGTCGATCTCCGTCGACTGCGCCTCGGCCGCTCCCGTGGAGCGCACCGGCGCCGAGCCGTTCCTGGAGTGGACCCACGGCGCCAAGCTGCTGCTCGCCAACGCCGACCAGGCCAAGGTGCTGACCGGCCGGGACGACCCCGCCGCCGCGGCGAAGGTGCTCACGGCCTGGTTCCCGCAGGTCGTGATCAAGCTCAACAAAGAGGGCGCCCTCTGGTACACCAACAGCCGGGCCGAGCCGGTCCGCGCGTCCGCCGAGACGGTCGAGCGGCTCGTGGACGGCACCGGCGCGGGTGACGCGTTCGCCGCCGGGTTCCTGCCTCCGTGGCTGGCCGGCAAGCCGCCGGCGGAGGCCCTGGCGGCGGGGAACGCCCTCGCCGCCAAGTGCATCTCCTACCTCGGCGCCCGCCCCCGCCTCTGAC
>NZ_JADDIL010000079.1:0-45175 GCF_020826795.1 Microtetraspora sp. AC03309
CTTCCTTGCCGAGGGCCTTGCGGGCGCGCTGCCCGGCCGGGAGTTGCAGGATCGTCGACCAGCCGTTTACCCCGAGCAGGCCAGGTGTCGAGACGCGTCAGGGCCGGCGACGTGCCGATACGACCGCTGTCACCGCCAGAATCAACGCGAACACCACGCCCAGAACGAGAAGCGCGAAGCCGACCAGTAGGTTCCAATTCCCCAAGTCGCCGATAACCGGGAGGGTGGGGTCCACGTAGTACACCACGATCCACAGGATGCCTGTGATCCATGAGGCAGCCATTGCCAAAGCGGGCCATCGCGATGGGCGGCTGGTGTACTGCGACGAGGCGTCGTCCGTTCCTTCATCAGAGTAGGGGGCAGACACTCGTTTCACTCCTGCTGGTGGCGGGGAATTGCGCGGATACCACCTTCTACACGCATAGGGGGACCGCGTCGAGATCAAAGCTCCGCTCAGGCGCCTGTGGGGCGACTGGTACCAACCGACGCGAGGAAGCGCGTGGGACCCACCCGGGCAGGCTGCTGTACAGCAGTGCCGTACAGCAACACCGTCTTACGCGATCACACCCCACCAGCCCGCATCAACCGCCCGAGCAGCGCGGTACGCCATCGACGAGGCACCTGCCCTTCTCTACGGATCAGAAGGTCAGGGGTTCGAATCCTCTCGGCCGCGCAGCAGGTGAAAGGCCCTCTGGGATCAGCCTGGAGGGCCTTTCGCATGTCCGTACAGCAGTGAAAGACAGCAATGTCAGATTGCTACTTGAACATGTCTTCTCCTTCGCGACCCGAAGGATCCATGGCGAGCAGGTCATCTTGGTATCTCGACACGGGAAGCACATGCGAAAGGCCCTACGGGCGACCGGAGGGCCTTCTCACATACAGAGCAATGCTTGAGATCTGTGGATCGGCCGGGAAGGGGTGCACCTTCCCGGTGATCGTCTGAGGTCTCACAGCATGGCCGACGCGCCAACGTCGGTTGGGAAGGCAACCCGATGCTCACCGTTCCCTGACCCCGCAGACGGCGACCGCCGTGCCGCCGAAGGCCCCGTCTCCTCCTCGCTGATCGACGAGATCGTCCGTGAGGGCGCCCGCCGGATGCCTCAGCCCAGGCCGTGCACCCGCTTGTACTCCAGCGTGTACGCCAGCTTGCCGGGCTTGGCGTCGGAGTACGGCTTGCTCAGCTTGTCGAACTCGCCCTTGTTGGCGGCCTTGCCGTCGTTCCACTGGGCCAGCGCGCCCAGTTGGGCGGCGGTGAAGCCGTTGTCGACGACGGTGTTCTTGGGCAACGCGGTGATCGCCTCGGTCAGTGCCTTGACGGTGGCCAGATAGCTGCCGTGATCATTCTGGTTCCAGTTGGCCAGGTTGATCGGCTTGGCGTCGCGGACCCAGCTGCCCCAGTAGAACTCCTGGAACGGCAGCCCGTTCTGCGCGTAGCCGATGTCGCGGCCGAAGTAGAGCAGGCTGCGGTACTTGTCGTCGGTGAAGTTGGCCAGGCCCACGCTCTTCGGCAGCTTGTTCACGGTGACCGGGTTGCCGTTGGGGCCGCGCAGCCACACCCACTTGTGCGCCTGCATCTGGCTCCAGAAGTCCTGACGGGTGAGGGTGCTCAGGTTGGCCTGCACCCGCAGCCGTACGTGCATGTCGGCGCCGCCGTCCGGGCTCTCGAAGAAGGAGGTGAGTGTGTGGTGCCCGTCGGTGAGGAACGGCTCGCCACCGGGGCCGATGACGACGGTCTTCATGGCGGCGATGCTGTCTGCGGTCTCCGCGCCGACCGAGAGCTGACAGGTGAACGAGGACGGGTCGTCCAGGCGCGCGCCGGGCGACGCGGACGCCGCCGCCGCTCGGCCGTCGGCCTCACACCAGTCGTCGAACTTCTTGTTGATCGCGTCCTTGCCGAGCGTGTAGCGGCCGAGCTTGTAGTACACCTCGTCATAACCGAGCGACGGCTGGGTCGGGTGCACGTCGCCGATGCGGACGTCGAGCAGGTCACCGGGCTGAGCACAGAGGTACTGCGCGAACGGCGTGCTGCGGTTGTCGTGCTGGCAGAAGGACGGCCGGGTGCCCGGCGCACCGGGTGCGGCGAGCGCGGCCGGCGCCAGGGCGGCGCCGGCGCCGACAGCGACGGCGAGGGCCGCCCCAAGCGCCGAGGCCAGGCGGAACGGAGAACTGAAGCGCATGACACGTGCTCCTCGTCGCAATACGTATATCGACGGCGAGAGTGCCGGTAATCAACCAACGCACGAGATCACGACCCTGACATCCAGGAAAACCAGAGGCGAACATCGTTCTTCTCCGGGAACGAAGGGGCGGCGAGACTTCCGAACCGATCCGCTCGCACTCGGCGCCCGTTGGTGCGGTGACCCCGCACGGCTGCTACAGCGTGGGGGCGAGCCGGTCAAGGGAGATGCACCCCGTGCCCCGTGCTGCGCTGCGCCGCCGGCGACCCATCGCGCGCTGTGCGCGGATGTCCCGCACATTCCTGTTACGGGGTGGAGAGACGGTTGTGAGTGGCCATGACTCGGGCTGCGGGGATGCTGCCGATCACGAGCAGGGTCAACGCGACATCACCCAGGACAAGGGGGCGGCCCGGCAACACGAAGAGGGCGACTGTCAGGGGGCTGCTGGCCAACATGGACCAGGCCGCCCATCTCGGGAGGACTCTGGCTCGGCGCAGCGCGATAGCGAGTAACACGTAAGCCACCAGATGCCCGACGATATAGACGAGCAGGTAACCGCCCATCACCGCGTCGTTCGCGAACCGGTCCAACAGCGTGGCGTACGAACCGCTGTCAGGTAGGGCGGCCATGGCCATGGTGAGGTCGTCCAGGGCGGTCAGAGCCGAGAACGGCAGCCAGCCCACCACCGCGAGCAGCCCACCGATCGTGGCCAGCCACGGTGCCCGGGCATAGGCGAGATACGCGAGGCCGACCGCTCCGAGAGGGAGCAAGAAGGAGGCGAGGACGTACGCGGCCAGGTGCACGGCGTTGGTGATCGGATTTGCGGCGGCGTTCGCCGCGATGCTCGTCGCTCCGTCCTCGTGGACGGCCGGGATGAGGATGCTTCCGACGTCGTAACCGAGCGGTCCGCCGACGATCGCCACCGCCAGGACAAGCCGCCATAGCCGCTCATATCCGGGCATTTTCTCGGAAGAATTCTCGTCTGGGGCGGACGAATCCGATGCGTGCTCATTCAAGGTCGCCGGGCGAGATGAGCGCCCGAACGCGGAAGGAATCATTTCCGGTACCTCCTGGGAAACCGCCGACGTCACGATGGGGGAGTTCGCCGTCGCGCTGCTGCCAGTAGCGTCCCGCTCGGCCATGGGTCACGTCGTCGGCTGCTCAGCGGCACTTCACCTACGTGGGCTCGGGTATCCAGGGATCCCGTCGTACGTTGCTGAACGTATCCGGGAGGAAACCGCGCAGGTCAACTGCACGCAGCCCAGCCTCGGCAAGGTCTGCGGGGCTGACAGCCCAAGGCAGACCCTGCCAGGCGTGCGCGGCATTCGCCCGAACTGCTCAGGCGACGGCGAGGCCGTGTCCCGGCAGAGCGGAAGATCTAGTCTTCTGCTATGCGTGTGCCCGCCTGGGATGTGGCTGCGGCGGTGATGCTGTCCGCATTCATGGTGGCGGTGTCGGCTGTGGCGCGTGTGGTCCAGCCTGAGGCCCGGCCGGTAACCGCCCTCGGGGCGGCGCTGCTGGTGTTCTCCGGGTCCGCGCTTGCCGTACGGCGGGTGGCGCCGTTGCTGTCCTTCACGCTCGCGGTGGGCGCCGCGGCGACCTACCTGGGGATGCGGTTCGCCGGCTGGCCGGTGTACCTGGGCGCGTTCGCCGGTCTGCTGGTACTGGTCTCGGAGGTCGGCAGGGCGAGGTTGTGGGTTCCGCTCGCCGTGGTCGGTGGTGCGGCGACAGCGGTCGCCACGGGGCCACCGGAGGGCTGGGACCCGGTCAGGATGCTCACTGTGGCGGTGGTATGGGCGGTTGTGGCGGTGGTCGCCGCACGGTTCGCACACACCCACCGACGGCTCATGGAGCGGGAGGCCGCAGCTCGGGTTGTGCAGGAACGGCTGCGGATCGCCCGGGAGTTGCATGACGTGCTGTCCCACAGCCTGGCCTCGATCAGCCTGCAGGCCGGCGTCGGGCTACATCTGGTGGACCGGCAGCCGGAGCAGGCGCGTGAAGCGTTGCGAGGTATCCGGCAGATCAGCACCGACGCTCTGGCGCAGGCCCGGGCCGCGCTGGCCGTGGTCCGGAAGCCAGGCGAGGAGGCGGCACCGGGGCTGGCTGACCTGGAGGAGTTGCTTGCGACTGTGCGAGGGAGCGGTTTGAGCGTTGAAGCGGACATCGATCTCGATGACCGGGTGGTTCCCGAGGTGATCGGCTCCACCGCCTATCGAGTGGTGCAGGAGGCGCTGACCAATGTGATGCGCCATGCGGGGGACGGTGCTCACGCTCGGGCCTGTCTCAGGTGTGTCGACGGCTGGCTGGAGATCGATGTGACGGACGACGGCGTGAGGACCGCGGGGCCGGTCGGCCCTCCTGGTCACGGGTTGCGGGGAATGACCGAGCGCGTCAGCGCGGTGGGCGGTGAGATGCGTGCGGGAGCGGCGCCTGGTACCGGGTTCGCCCTCCATGCCCGTCTGCCGCTGAGGCGGACAGTGTGAGCGTGCTGCGGGTCGTACTCGCCGACGACCAGGTCATGATCCGCGCCGGGCTGCGCGCGCTGCTGACGGCCGAGCAGGATCTGGAGGTGGTCGCCGAGGCCGGGGACGGATGGCAGGCGGTCGCCGCCGCTCGAGCCCATCGTCCTGACGTGATCGTGATGGACATCCAGATGCCGGTGATGGACGGGCTGGAGGCCACTCAAACGATCGCGGCGGACCCGAACATGTCCGACGTACGGGTGCTTGTGCTCACCACATACGACGAGGACGAGTTGGTCTTCGAGGCGATCAGGGCGGGCGCGGCTGGATTCCTGCTCAAGGACGCAGAACCGGCCGAACTGCTGCGCGGGATCCGGGTGGCCGCGGCCGGTGACAGCCTTCTCGCCCCGCAAGCCGCGCGCAGGTTGGTCGCGGCGTTCGCGTCCGGCCCGTCGCCGACGGGGCCTGCCGCGCGAGCCTTGGGCCTGCTCACCGGCAGAGAACGGGAGATCGTCGCGTTGGTCGGTCGAGGCCTGTCCAACGATGAGATCGCCGAGCGGCTGGTGATCAGTCCGGCGACCGCCCGCACGCATGTCTCCCGGGCCATGGTGAAACTCACCGCGCGCGACCGCGCGCAGTTGGTCGTCTTTGCCTACGAGTCCGGCTTGGTCCGCCCCGGGCGCGCCGGTTGACCCTATGACGTAGGGCCTGGACCAACCCTAGGCGCGCTCCAGTGGCTGAACCCCTTCGACGGCACATGGAGCGGGGTGCCGATCGATCGGTCAAGGCCGTGCTCAACGTTCTTGGCTGAGGAGCTCGCGGGATATGTGCGGGATGATCTTCCTTGGTTGAGATCTAGGAAGAGGCTCCCGCCCAGGCCAGAGAGTCTGTCGCCATGCGGAGCGCAGCCCTCTTGAAACCGCTAGGGGCTTGGCGCTCCTCGCGGGTTCGAATCCCACACTCTCCGCGCACCACGCTCTCCGCTCCCACCTCGAAAACGGCGCCCGACCAGGTGATTTGCCTTGGTCGGACACCGTTGATCTGAGAGGTCAGCTACGGGACAAACAATCTTGGCGCGAGGGCGGTTGTGGCCGACGTCATTGGGCGTCGTGGTGGGCGTCCGTCGCCACCCCTGGCCCACGTCGTCATCAGTCGGTTAAGCCACGCGCTTGGCGGATGCCGCCCAGGTGTTGCATGCCCCCGGGTCGCCTCTGGTGAACCCCTGGTTCATCCAGTACGCAATGTTCGTCCTCGTCCCGTTGTCCTTGCCGGCCCAGTCCTTGACGTATGAGAGCAGCAGCTTCCAATCCGCCGAGGAGCGGTCGAGGGATTTCCAAACGCTCGCAAGGAAAGCGGCGCCGAAGCAGTCGTTCTGCAACGCGTAGCGGCGGGATTGTTCGCGGTACTCCTTCTTATTGCGGAAGTCGATGTCCAGCCACTCGCTGTAGATGTCTGTGAGCGTCTGAACGTGCTGGCCGTATTCCATGCTCACCAGGTTGAAGAGGTACAGATCGGAAGGGTCGTCGAGCAGGCCGTTGCCGAGCACGATGAAGATCGTTTCGGTCTCGTCACAGTAGTACGCCTCCTCCTTGGACCGATCCCACTTGAGCGCGCAGAACTTGGCGGGCGGTTTGGTGACGAGCTTCAGCTTCGGGGCCCTGAATGACTGGCCCGACTTCTCGAACTGGGCTGCCCATGTGGTGTTGAGGCAGCCCACCACGGCCTTCACGTACGACTTGGCGAGCGTCGCATTACGCCGCTTGATGGACTTCTCCGGACACTCAGTGGTGTCGAGCGCGCCGCTGCTGTAGATCGCATTGGCGGTGAGCTTGTTGTTTTTAACCGGATACGCGTGGGCTGTCCCGTAGGGGAGCATAGCGGCGATTATCACGGAAAGAACGATCAGAACCCGTTTCATGGCGATCAAGAGTAGAACGATGAAAAGCCGTAGGCAAAGGCCTGCAGGTGACGGTCTCAGGGCGGGCTCACAGTTGTCCACAGGGATCCACACGAATGCTTGGCCGGTCAGCTTGTGCCGACCAAGCCCGCTTCGCCCTGCTTCCCCTGCGGGCGGGTCGACGGCATACGGAATGATCAGTCGGGCGGTCGTCTGTGTGAACGCATAACCGTGGACACTGACGGCGTGAACGATCGTCCCCGCGTGGCTGAACCTCCCACCACTCGCACCCCCGTATCCGGCCGCGACTACAGAGTCCCACGATCATGGCCCATGGATCACCAACTGACCGTCCGGGCATACGACGACGAGGTCGTGATCGAGGGAGACAAGATCGCACTTCGCTCTCTTGCTGAACTCCTTCTCACGCTCTCCGAGTCCGATACACCCTTGAGCACGCACTTCCATCTAGAAGCATCAGCAGGACAACTAACACCTGGTTCGGTGAACCTCGTGCTCGATCACGATGAGTGGGACGAGTGACCGCCGGGCCGTCAGCGGGCCATTAATCGGGGCGACGAGGGGTCAATCACGGTCGCTCACGACCGCCCCGAAGCCCAGATCAGGAACCCTACAAGCTGTGATCCATGCGATTCCCACGCTGACAGTGCGGGTTCTTTCGTCACTGCCCCAGCGAAGAAAGGCCAGGCTGGGACCGCTTCCCGGCCTGGCTGATCTTTCTGGGCTTCTCGTCGGTTTTCCGCTTCCGCTACGGGTTACAGTTCGCGGCTGGTGAAGAGTTCCAAGTGGTAGCACTGCGGGCAACGATGGGCCTCCACCGGCCATTTGGGGCGGCCCATCAGCTTGGCTCCGCCGAATATTCCCCGTTCCAGTTCACCTTCCACCCAGACGCCGAAGCCGGGCTGTTGATGGTCGGCTAGGAAGCCCGGCTCCAGGCCCTGGTGGCCGCAGTGGGTGCACTTTCCATCAGACATTGGGCGATCATACGGACAAGCGGGCTTCTTTGCCATGGGAGATCAAAGAAGGGATGACCCCGCGGCGCTCACCCTGCGGAACGGCACGCATCATCGAGATCATGCCGGGCCGGCCGGGGAGGGCCTTCCCGAGTTCCCCGTCGCCACTGTCGATACGTTCCGCGCCCATACGCCGGGGAGTTCTTGGCGGCTGCGCTTCCAGGTTCTCCATCGCTTCCATGGCCTTCACCCCGATTCCGAAGGGCTCGGCACCCCCTTGTCCCGAAGTACCGGACTCGGTGGGCAGAGGGTGCCTGGCCATCTCACCGCGTGGCGCCGCTTGACCTTGACACGGTGACAAGGTCTTCACTGCAGCCAAGGAGGTGGTCCCGATGACCATGCCGAAAGAGGACACGAACACGCTGCGCGCTCTCCAGGGGCTGGAGAACAGCAGCTCGTCGATGCGGCTGCAGGCAGCACTGGCGGTCGGCACGACCCCGGACCCTCGGTTCATCGACAAGCTCATCGAACGATGCGCGATCGAGCCCGACTTTTACGTGCGTGAAATACTCACGTGGGCACTCACCCGCCACTCATCGTCAATGACGGTCCCAAAGCTCGTCGATGAACTCGGCTCGGAGCGCGCGCAGGCACGAAGCCAGGCGTTGCACACGCTGTCCAAGATCGGGGATCGGCAAGCGTGGCCGGCGATCACACGGGCGCTTCTGACCGACGCCGACGACGAGGTCGCGCGGAGCGCCTGGCGAGCAGCGGTCGTACTCGTGCCCGAAGGTGAAGAACCCGAGTTGGCCGGAGTGTTGGCGACACAGCTCGGGCGCGGCGAGCGTGAGACGCAGTTGAGCCTCAGCCGGGCGCTGATCGCGCTCGGTAAGGTGATCAAGCCGACCCTGCGCGCCGCGATGACGGATCTCGACCCTCGCGTGCGTCAGCACGCGATCGCCACGGAACGGCTGTTGCGCAACCCGGACGCCGGATTCGAGTTCGCGATCGAGGAGGCGAAGCGCGTCGTAGCCCTCGGCACGACCAGCCAGGAGGGGTGAAGGCAGTGTTGATCGGTGATGTGGCACGACGGTCCGGGGTCAGCGCCCGCATGCTCAGGCATTACGACTCACTCGGCCTGGTGCGGCCAACGGGTCGTACCGAGGCCGGCTATCGCGAGTACTCCAGCGAGGACATCCGGCGAATCTTCCATGTCGAGAGTCTGCGGTCATTGGGGCTGTCGCTGCATGAAGTCGGGCGCGCGCTGGATGATCCCGGCTTCACGCCCTCGGCGCTCGTCGACGACCTCATCCGCCAGACGCGAGAACGCATTGCGAGTGAGACGGAGCTGCTCACCCGACTCCGTCGGATCGGTGCCGCGGAACCCGCCGACTGGGAGGACGTCCTCCGGACCGTTGCGCTCCTCCAGGCCCTGGGGTCGGAGAGCGCTGGGAAGCGCCAGCGCGCGGCCTTGTCCTCAGTCGAAGAGGCTCCGGTGCCAGTGGAAGCTCTGGTCGAGGCAGCGTTGAGCGAGACGGACCCGAACGTCGCCGGAGCCCTTCGATGGGCTCTGGCGCGATCGGGCGATGGCGGATTGGCACTGCTGGCGGAGGGCCTCGGCTCACCGGCAGCCGAGGTGCGGAAACGTGCCGTCCAGTCCATCGCCGAGATTCCGAACGGTGAGGCGACCGCACTGCTGCAGGACGCCCTCACGAACTCCGACATCGTGGTCCGCAGGTATGCGGCTCTGGCGCTCGCGGCACGTGGAGTCGCCGACGCGGTCCCGACGCTCATCGACATGATCGTCGAGGGGGCGAACGACGCCGACGCAGCCGATGTGCTGAGCGCGCTGGCGGGTGATCCCGCGTTGGCGGATCAGATCGCCACCGGGCTCGTTGACTGCCTCGCCCACGGCACTATCGAACCGTCCGCCCGTCGACGGCTGACACAGGCGCTCGCGGATATCCCGGGAATCACGGCGTCACGTGCCCTCGCGGATCTGTCACATGACGAAGACCGTGCCGTTGCGCTTACCGCGACATACATTCTCAAGCTACGCGACGCGCGATAACGGAGCGCGGCCAGGACGTCATCATGCTCGACGAGCCGCTGGGCGATCGCGTGGTGTTGGACGCAATGAGCAGCCTTCCCGTCCTCTGCCATCGTGCGCACAACCCGTGCCAGGCCGGGAACAGGTGAGGGCGGGCCATCGGACGAGGTTGCTTGGTCTCTGCGGGAGTTCTCTGTACGGCGGGCGGGCGTTCTTGACTTGCCCAGCCTGCTGAAGAGTGCCACGAACGGCCACGTTTGCCGGAGGCGTCCGCGAGCATGTTGGCCTTGAGAGACAAGGTCCTGGGTGGCTGGAACGATCGGCGCACGGGTGCGGGCTTGTACGGGGAAACCGCGATGACCAGTTCCTCGAGGACCAGACCCAGCCTGATCTCGTACACCGACAACTCGGCTCTCGGCGAGCACCGCACGCCGAGGGGCTTCCGGAAGAGACCGTTCAGCTCACGTCCCGGCGTCTGGATGCGGTCGGCGTACCGCGTCGAATGGAGGCAACTCATGCCGCTCATCAATGTGAAGGTCATCGAAGGGGTGTTCACCGAGGCGCAGAAGGCCGAGATCGTGCAGAAGCTGACCGAGGCGATGGTCAGGATCGAGGGCGAGAACATGCGCTCTCTGACCTTGGTCATCCTCGAGGAGGTCAAGAGCGGCGACTGGGGAGTCGGCGGGAAGCCGGTGACGACCGCGGACGTGAAGGCCATGGCCGCCGGCACGCCGCCCGGCTGACGGGATTCGCCGGCGCAGCCTGCCCCCGACCGAAGGGGGCCGGCCTCCCGCTGCTTGAAGGCATCCATAAGTCCGAGGCGGGTCTGTTCGAGATCGCAGCCACGCGGCCTGAGTCTCATCGACGGCGGATGCATGACCGGCGTCGACCCACCGCTGATATGACCGACGGTCACGTGGCCGGACTGCGGACGATCTGGATCGACCGCGGCACCTGGCCCGATGTCGACCACCAGGCGGACCACGCGGTCACGGACGTACTACAAGCGACAGAGATCCTGAGTGGACAGCCGTAGGCCGGAAAGCTCCCCATCTAAAAATCTTGCTAACGCTGGTGCTGACAACAGCGCTGGACGACCACGGACATCCTCGGATCTCGGAAGCCGGATATCGCCTCTGAGCAGGTATTCATGTCATCGGCATCAAGGTCCGCGTTCGGATCGGCCGTCCGCGTACCCGCCCGGACGCGGTGGCCGTGGACAAGGCCTCGTGCGGCCGGCCGCCCGGTCCGCATCATCGGTCTCAGGATGCAAGAACTCCGTCAACCCCGGGATTCATCTCGAAAGGCTGCGAATTACTTTTACGCAGATCGACCTTTACGTGACATTCCAGCCTTCTTCTCTTGCGCGAAATCTTAGCAAGGAGGATAGCCGATATGGCCGACCGGCTTTCCGGTCCGCGCGTACCGATGATCCAGGATTGACGCTCGCTGTCGCGAACTGACGCCCGTTGTTTATCGATCCCGGGCGCGGGGATAGTTGTTGTCGGATATCGCCCACCACGGGCGAATCGACAGATCCGGGAGGTTCACATGAACGGATTCCTGCCGTATGCTCAGACCAGCCCGGCTGCCCGAATTGGGGGCGTACGCGGCTGGCAGGCGGACATTCTCCGCGGCGAGTCATAGCTGATTGAGGCGAGGTACTGCGGTTTGTACAGGCCGCAGTACCTCGACCTAATGGCAGGCGGAGCATTTTATCGGGGGGCATTTGTGGCGCGATTCTTTTACCCTGACGCTTGGCGCAGCGATACGGTGGAGGATCTGTTCGGATTCCCGGTTTCTGATCCCTACCGATGGCTGGAAGACGGAAATGATGCGCGCGTACGGGACTGGGCCGCGGCCCAGGATCGTCTCTTCCACGGGTATCGCGCCGAATGGCATGAGAAACAATCGTGGGCGTCTTTGCTGGATCAGGTGTCATCCTTCGGCGTTTCTGAGCCTCCGATGGTGCGTGGTTCGGTCATGTTCCTTGCCGAGCAGCTCCGTGGGGATGAGCAGCGGCGCCTGCTCGTCGTTGACGCCGAGGGGAACAGGCGGGTGCTCGTCGATCCGGCAGAGATCGATCCGTCCGGCCACACCGGGCTGTACGCCTGGTGGCCGTCGCGCGAGGGTGAACGCGTGGCTGTCCAGATGGAGGTCGCCGAGCAGCCCGGCAGCGACATCATCGTGCTGGACGTGCGTATCGGGGAGGCGGTGGACGGGCCGTTGCCACGCGCCCGCAACACCTCGCTCGCCTGGCTGCCGGGAGGGGGTGCGTTCTACTACGTCAGCCGTGTTCCTGATGAGGAACTGGCGCCCGACGACATGCGTTTGCATCGGCGGGTGAGGTTGCATCGGATCGGTTCGCCCTGGCAGACAGACGCGGTGGTGTTCGGCGGCGACGATGCCCCCGACCACTATTACGGGCTCACGGTCAGCGCCGACGGCCGCTATCTGGCGATCACTGCGATAGCCGGGCCCGCCTCACACAACGATGTGTACGTGGCCGAGCTCATCGATCAGGAGGCCCCGCATTTCGTCAAGGTCGTGGACGGAAGCACCACACAGGCCCGTGTTCTCCCACGCTTCCTCACGGACAACAATCTGCTGCTGGTCACCGACTACCAGGCCCCGTGTGGCCGCATCTGTATGGCGCACCGGCACGGTACCGACCCGGCTGCATGGCGCACGCTGGTAGCCGAAGATCGCCGGGCTCCCTTGGACGAGTGTCTGGTCCTGGACGACCCGGAACTTCCGCGGCCCCTCCTGCTGGTGGCGCGCGACCGCCACGGTACCTGCACCCTGACCTTGCACGACCTGGCCAGTGGCCGGCCGCTCACCGATCTGCCCCTTCCCGGCGCGGGCGTCGTGTCATCCCTGCGCACGAACATCCCGCACGGACGTCACGCGTGGTTCAGCTACTGCGACGCGACCACTCCCCCCACCATCTATCGCTACGACGCCACAAGCGGGGAGACGGAACAGGAAACCGGCGCCACACTAGCCGGACATACCGCAGAGATCCGCAGTCGCAGCGTTCGCTGTCGCGCCGGCGACGGCACCGAGATCACGCTGTTCCTGTTCACCCCGGCGGAAGAACATGAGGGCCCCCGCCCCACCCTCCTTTACGGCTATGGCAGCTTCGGCATGCCGATGCGCCCATGGTTCTTCCCCACGGCGGCCGCATGGGTCAGCGCCGGCGGCACCTACGCGGTCGCCTGTGTACGCGGAGGCGGCGAAGAAGGCCAGTCCTGGCACGACGCCGGCCGTGGACCACACAAACACCGCGCGATCAGCGACTTCAACGACGCCGCGACCTGGCTCATCGACACCGGTCGAACCACGCGCGACCAACTGGCGATCTATGGCCAGTCTGCCGGCGGACTACTGGTCACGGCCGCCGCCACACAGCGACCAGACCTGTACGCCGCGGTTATCGCCGAAGGCCCGCTATGTGACATGGTGCGCTACGAACACTTCGGCCTGGGATGCACATGGACGGATGAATTCGGTACCGCCTCCCGACCCGAACAGCTCCAATGGCTACTCACATACTCCCCCTATCACAACATCACGCCCGGAGCCCTCTATCCCGCATTCCTGCTCGCCGGCGCGGTAACCGATCTGCAGACCGGAGAGGCCCACGTCACCAAAATGTGTGCGGCCCTCCAACACGCCACCAGCAGTGACCGACCGATCCTCATGCGCCGAGAACCCGACACCGCCCACGCCGCCTCTCCCGCGAGCAAAGAACGTGCCCTGACCGCGGATATCCTGGCCTTCGCCGGAAAATACACCGGCCTATCGCCGAAAAAAACGCCCTTGCGTCTTCAGGAGACCGCGGCGGAACCACACTGAGAACGGCCTGACCGCAATTAACGGAATGAGGAAACGTATAGAAGATCAGCGATCGACATTTCGCGGAGACGGCACCGGGCAGCGGCAGACCCGCTGGGCGAAATGCCATCGCGGGCCTACGGAGTCGCACTGGGTGGTGCGATCCTTCCTCCTCCCCGACGGCCTCAACGAACGCGCCCGCCTTGGCGAGGATGTCGGCCGCCGATGCATAGGAGCAGGCCGGCTGCCGCGTATTCCGCCAGAGCAGCCGATGGTCACCGTTCATCCCGGGCCGGGTCCCCCGCCGGACACCCGGTCCTGCTCTCCGGCGATCACGACCTTGCGGCGAGATCCCTGTACAAGATCTGCCGCGCACACGCCAGTAGGGCAGGCACCACCGTCAAGAGACCGGGCAGCTTGACTGATCACGCTTTCCTTTGCGCCAGAAAATGAGGACATCCTTCTTACCGACAGGGAGTTGTCCTCAATATGCGCAAGCTTCTTGCCGCAGCCGCAGCCGCAGCCGTTCTCCTTGGTGCCGCCTCCCCTGCTCTGGCGGCAGCGACTGCGCCGCCCTTGACGCTCCACCAGCAACTGACCCGGCTGACCACCCAGGACGGGTTGGCGGGGGCGGTGGTCTCCGTACGCGAGCCCAATGGCCGAGTCACCACCTGGACGTCGGGCACCGCCGAGCGCGGCACCGGCACACCCATGGTCGGCGCCGACGCCCACTTCCGGATCGCCAGTGTGACCAAGCCGGTGATCGCCGCCACCGTGATGCGTCTGGTGGACCAGGGCACGATCGACCTGGACGCGCTCGTCGAGCAGTACGCGCCCGGCTTGCTCGACGGCCGGCAGATCACCGTCAGGCAACTGCTCCGCCAGACCAGCGGCCTGCCCGAATACTGGCACCTGGTCGACCCCGCGAATCCCGGCGGCGACGCCGACTTCCTGCGCCTGGCCTTGGACGCCGAGCCCGTCGGCGCGCCCGGCGAGAAGTGGTTCTACTCCAACACCAACTACCTGGTCGCCGGCATGCTGATCGAAAAGGTCACGGGCAAGGACTTCCGCACGGTCACCCGGCAGGGCGTGCTCCGACCGCTCACGCACACCTACTGGCCTCGCAAGGGTGAGATGGGCATCCGGGGCGCGCACGCGCACACCTACGGCATCAATCCCTTCGACCCCAAGGCGCAAGCCAAGCTGGTCGACACCACCCGGGAGCCCGGATACCTGTTCGGCGCCTCGGGTGGGCTGATCTCCACCCCCGACGACCTGAACCGCTTCTGGCAGGCGCTCCCCAACTCGACGATCACCAAGATGCTCGACGGAGCGGTCGCCGCCTACGACCCGCCCCGCTCCCGCTATGGGCTTGGCCTCTACTCCTACCCTCTGACCTGCGGATCCGCCTGGATGCACGACGGCGGCCTGCCCGGCACCCGGGTGCTGAGCGGCCGTAACCGCGCCGGGCGCGCGGTCACCCTCTACGTCACCGGTACTCCGAAGGACGACAAGCGCATCTTCCAGGCCTTCGACACCGCCATCTGCTCCTAGAGAGCTGGTTCGGAGATCGTCTCGGCTGGTGTGGCGGTCTTCGGGAGCCGTGCTCCTGCCGAAGGTCTCATCTGGCGGCTGGTGGCGGCCAGGGACTCCGACGCTCAGGCGCCCCGGGATGCCCTTCGGCGGTGTCACAGACGTCCACGGCCGACCCGTGCCGGGGACCGTGACCTGGGTCGAGAGCACTTGTCCGGTTCCGGGTGGCACCATCTCGGGCATGCGCCACTCGGCCGCCACGATGAACGGCGTCTTTCCGTCCTGGCCCCCGAGCGTGCAGGCGAAGCATCCATGGTCCACGTCGACCGGTCCGTCACCAGCCGCCGGGCGCGTAATGCGTGAACACGCGGGGCACCAGTCAGGTCGGCGGTGGAGCCGCTATGGGGCGTGCCGTGGATCGGAAGGTCAAGGCCGGTCTTCGCCCAGGACGAACATGATGTGCTCGTGCTCGCCGTGCTGGACCGTACCGGAGCGCAGGAAGCCGCATTTCTCCAGCAACCGCACCGACCCTGTGTTCCCGGCAAAGGGATCGGCGTAGAGGGGGCGGGCCTTCTCCAGGTCCAGGAAGAGGGTCAGCGCCGTGGTGCCGATGCCCCGGCCCCAGTATCGGCGGCCGAAGCCGTACCCGATGAAGCGCCTGTCCTGCTCCCACCAGGACACGACATTGCCGGCCGCCTCGCCGTCCACGGTGACCGTCCGCACCAGGATGGTGGGATCACCGAGGACCTTCGTGGCCCAGTGGGTCATGAAGGTCTCCCGCGCCCGTGGAGTGAACTTCGACCGCCGGACCGTCTCGGGATCGTGCTCCTGCTCGAAGAACAGCTCCAGGTCGGCCTCTTCGACATCTCTCAACCGCACATCGTCACTCATGCCGCCCAGTCTGGCGCTCAGGACTGACAGTTTCCGTGCCGCCCAGTACCTGACGGGCCGTCTACGGACCCCTCAGGACTTCTTGACAAGCTGCCCCACGATCGACGAGGTCCCACGGCCATCTCGTACGCGAGACCCTGACCGGGACCGCCGATAGGCGGCCTTTCCCACGTCGGACAGCGGAGCGCGCACGGCGGTCTCCTGCGCCGTCGGGCTGCCGCGGAACTGGGCCGGCCCACCAGACGACCGAGGGAACGAGGGGGGACGGGGTGGCCCCGTACCGACTCCGCGGCTCACCTCCGAGGACGTCTCCCGTCGCGGCCTTCACCGGTCATCCACCGCCACAGCGTGCGGGCCGGGCGGGTCGCGTTTCCCCGGGCCGGGGCGGTCGCGGGGAACGGGATCGGCTCCAGTGCCGCCTTCGAGTTGTCCACAGGTTGTGGACTGTCCACACTCGGCTCGCCAAGCTCTGCCATGCCCACCGAGCCTCGCCATGATCTCTCCATGATCTCTCCATGATCTCGCCATGGCCTTCCATGGCTTACCGCGGCCTTCCGCGACCTTCAACGGCTTCAGGGCTCTGCGCGGCGGACCGGGTGCCCGGTACGGGAACCGTTCACCGGAAGAACGGGGAGGTTCGCACGGAAACGTCGTGCGGGCGACGAAATTCCGTGAGCTAATGAATGGATGGCGAAGAGTCCGATGAAACGCCACACAAGAGGCCGAGTTGGATGCTTAAGATGATTTTTCGGCAAATGGCGATACTGTTCGGAGCCGATGACGACCCGCACATGGGGGACGACTCGCACGCGCGCGACCTGGACGAATACCTCGACGAGGAGGACGACCTGGATGACGATGAATTCTGACATTCCCGACCCTTCCCGCCATTACGGGAATTGACATAATTTATCGGCATTCTGTCGCGACGGAAACGTGCGCGCATCGCCTGGGCCACAACGGCTCTAAGTCAGAAACCACATCAAGAGGGTTTTTCTGCATGAAGTTCACATTGGACGACGTACGGTCACAGACGTACAAGGCACGGGACGCCTGGTGGACGGTGTTCCTGGTGGATCCCCTGGCCGGCCGCCTCGTGCTCGGAACCGCGAACCGTACCTCCATCACCCCCAACCAGATCACCTGGGGCGCCTTCCTCCTCGGCCTGGGCTCGGCCGGCTGCTTCCTGACGGCGGACCGGCCCTGGCTGATCGTCGGGGCCGCCCTCTACCACCTGAGCTTCGTGCTCGACTGCATGGACGGCAAGATCGCCCGCCTCAAGGGGACGGGGACCGTCCTGGGCGGCTGGCTCGACTACGTCTTCGACCGGATCAGGGTGCTCACCTGCGCTCTCGCCCTGATGTGGGGGCAGTTCCAGGCGACCGGGCAGGAGCTCTACCTGATCCTCGGCATCGGGGTCGTCTTCCTCGACATGCTGCGCTATGTCGACGCCCTCCAGATCGCGAAGGTCCGACGCCAGATGCGCCGCACGCTGAAGAAGGCGTACGACGAGTCCACCCTCGCGGACCCGTCCGCCCTGCCGGACCGGCTGCGCGAGGACCCCGATCTCGATCCCGAACTCGACCCTGATCTCGACTCCGACGAGATCAGGATCCGCACGATGGGCGTCGTCGACCTGCAGGAGGAGTTCCGTTCGCGCTTCGCCTGGTACATCGGCGTACGCGAGTGGCTGCGCGACCACCGGGTCCGCACCCACCTGATCAGCGGCATCGAGTTCCAGATGGCGGTGTTCATCATCGGCCCGGTGCTCGGGTACATCGTCCCGGTCACGGTCGGCGCGGCCGCGCTGCTGCTCGTCTTCGAAGTCGCGATCATGTACAAGCTCTGGCTGTCGTCCCGGGACCTCGCTCGCGCGCTCGCCGAGATCCGCCGGACGTCACCGCAGGTGCAGGCCACGGCCGGTAACTGAGCGCATCCCGTCCCCCTCCCCGGCCACAGCCGGCCGCCCCGATCCCCCGGCGGCCCCGGCGCGGCCTGCGAAGCTACGCGGATCTGCGTACGGCGAAGCCTCCGGCGAGCGGATGTCCGGCCGGGGCCACGCGACCACACTCGGCGCATGCTGACCGTGCTCATACGTGCCTTCCGCGTGCCCGACATCCGGAAGAAGATCCTCTTCACCCTGGCACTGATCGTGCTGTTCCGGTTCGGGCAGATCCTTCCCGCTCCCGGCGTGAACCTCGTCGCGGTACAGGAGTGCCTGCGCGGCAGCCGCAACGGGCTCGTCGACATGCTGCAACTGTTCAGCGGCGGGGCGATGCTGAAGCTGTCGGTGTTCGCCCTCGGGGTCGTGCCGTACATCACCGCCGGCATCGTGATCCAGCTCCTCACCGTGGTGATCCCTCGGCTGGAGGCTCTCAGGAAGGAGGGGCGGCAGGGACAGGCGAAGATCACCCAGTACACCCGCTACCTGACGGTGGCGCTGGCCCTCCTCCAGGCCGGCACAGTGGTGTCCCTGGCCCGCGCGGGCCAGATCTTCCCGACCTGCGACCGGCGGCTGCTGCACGACCAGAGCCCGCTGACGGTCGTCGTGATCGTGACCACCATGGTGGCGGGCACAGCCGTGATCATGTGGCTGGGCGAGCTGATCACCGATCGCGGGATCGGGAACGGCATGTCCATCCTGATCTTCACTCAGGTCGTGGCCGCGTTTCCCTCGTACATGTCGAACATCTTCCTGCTCAGCCCGGTCGCGCTGGCGGCGATGCTGCTCGCGGGCGTCTTCCTGGTGGCGGCGGTGGTGTTCATGGAACAGGCGCAGCGGCGCGTCCCGGTCCAGTACGCCAAGCGGATGGTCGGCCGCAGGATGTACGGCGGCACCTCGACCTACCTTCCGCTGAAGGTCAACCAGGCCGGCATCGTCCCCGTCATCTTCACCTCGTCCCTGCTCTTCCTCCCGCAGTTGGCCGCGCAGTTCATGGGCGGCACGGGCCCCGTGGCGGAGTGGATCGCGCGTCACCTCGTCTCGGGTGACGACCCGGTCTACATGACGGCGTACCTCCTGCTCGTCGTGGCGTTCACCTACTTCTACGTGTCGATCACCTTCAACCCGGTGGAGGTGGCCGACACCATGAAGCGGTTCGGCGGGTTCGTTCCCGGCGTACGGCCCGGCCGGCCCACCGCGGAGTATCTGCGGTACACGCTCTCGCGGCTGACCGCGCCGGGAGCGCTCTACCTCGGCACGCTCTCCCTGATCCCGATCGTCGCGTTCGTGATGCTGCGCGATCCGGCGACCCAGCAGAGCTTCCCGTTCGGCGGTACGACCGTGCTCATCATGGTCGGAGTGGGGCTCGACACGGTGAAGCAGATCGAGGCGCAGGTGGAGCAGCGCACCTACGCGGGTTTCCTCAAGGAATCGTCAGCCCGGACCTGACCGCGAAGACGACCAGTTGGGCGCGGTCTCGGGCGTGGAGCTTGACCATGGCTCGACTGACGTGGGTGCGCACCGTGTCGGGGCTGATGACGAGTTCCTTGGCGATCTCGTCGTTCGACCGGCCGGTGGCGACCCACGCGACCATCTCACGCTCTCTGGGAGTGAGCGTGTCGAGGCCCATGACCGGTGCGACGTCGTGGCGGCCGAACAGGCCGATGACCTTCCTGGTGATGGACGGGGAGAGCAGCGCCTCGCCCGAGGCCACCACCCTGATCGCGTGCGCGAGCTCCTCCGGAGCGCTGTCCTTGAGGACGAACCCGCTCGCTCCGGCCTGGAGCGCGGCGAACACGTACTGATCGACCGCGAAGGTGGTGACGATGACGACCCGGGTGGTGTTGAGCGCGGGATCGGCGGCGATGGCCCGAAGCGTGTCGATGCCGTCCATGCCGGTCATCCGGATGTCGAGCAGGAGCACGTCGGGGCGGGTGTCGCGCAGCAGGCGAAGCGCCTCCGCTCCCTCCGCCGCCTCTCCCGCGAACTCCAGGTCGGGCTCACGCTCGATGAGCGCCCTCAGCCCCATGCGTACGACCGCCTGGTCGTCGGCCAACGCCACCCGGATCCGGTCCGTCGGCGGGATCACGCGACGCCCCTCGTCATACGGTGCCCGGATTCAGGGGGAAGCGGGCCACTACGTGGAAACCGCCGCCTTCACGGGGGCCGGCGCTGAACGTGCCTCCGGCGTCCGTCACGCGTGCCCGCATCCCGGCCAGCCCACGGCCTTCGGCCACTCCGCCGCCGGCCATTCGGGCCTCGCTGGTCCGGGCGTCGGCCGACGCGCCCTCGGCGATCGTGCCAGGACCGCTTCCCCCGTCGACGATCTCGACGACGAACGCGGCCGGGCCGATGCCGGCGCGGACCAGGGCAGTGGTCGGACCGGCATGGCGCATGACGTTGGTCAGCGACTCGCGTACGACGCGATAGACCGTGTCCTGGAGGTGGGCGGGCACCTTCGGCTCGGCCGGTTCCAGATCCACGCGTAGCCCCGCCGCGCGCACGCCGCCGACCAACCGGGACAGGTCATGATCCTCAGTGACGGGGTCGATGAGATCGAGCGCGGACCGGAGCTGGTCGAGTGCCCGCGTACTGGTCGCGCGGATCGCCTCAAGCGACTCGCGGACCTTGTCCGGCCGCTCGTCCAGCATGAGCAGGGCGACTCCGGCCTGCATGGCGATGGTGGCGAAGCCGTGCCCGGCCGCATCGTGCACCTCTCCGGCGATGCGCGCCCGCTCCTCGGCGATCGATTCCGGCGCCATCGATTCCCGCGCGCTCGCCTCCTGAGCGCCCGAAGGCGCAGCGGGGCGCCGTTCCGGCTTGACCAGGAGCACGGGCTGGGCCGGCGCCGCGGGCAACGACCAGCCCACCGCGACAGCCGCGCCCGGATCGGAGGCGATGTCGAGGTCGGTGCCGGGCATCGCATCCGGAGACAAGCCCTCGGTCGGTTGCCGATCCTGCGCGCTCAGGCGTTGGTCGCCCGTACTCAGGCGTTGATCGGCCGTGCCACGAGCCTGGCCTGGACCGCCGAACGGCCATGGGATGGCCAGCCAGCCCACCCACGCCAGCATGAGGACGACCGGCAGGTCACGCAGCCGTCCCAGTTGGGACAGCGCCGATGCGGCCGCCGCCAGAGAACTGCGCGGGCGGCCGTCCGGATGCGTGCGCTCGGTCACCATCCCCCATCAGAACAGGCACAGATGATCTGATCCTAGCCAGGATCAGGCCCACGAGTTCCAGAGGATCTGCCCGCGTCGATACGTTCGTACGCGTGACTGACTACTTCGCGGGCGACAGCCGTACCAACTGGGAGCGGATGCTGGCCGGTGACCTCTACATCGCCGACGATCCGAAGATGGCCGCCGCGTCGAAGCGCGCCCTCCTCCTCGCCCACCGGTACGGCGAGCTCTATCCGACCGACCAGGAGGCCGCCCGACCCCTCCTCGACGAGCTGATCGGCTCGATCGCGCCGGACGCCCACATCCGGCCGCCGCTGTACGTGGACTACGGGACGTACATCACCATCGGCTCCGGCACGTTCGCCAACTACGGACTGACCGCGCTCGACGTCGCTCCCATCACGATCGGCGCGGACGTCCAGATCGGCCCGAACGTGCAGCTTCTCACGCCCACGCATCCCGTCGATCCGGACGCGCGCCGCGCGAAGCTGGAGGCGGCCGAGCCGATCGTGATCGGCGACAACGTGTGGATCGGTGGCGGCGCGATCGTGTTGGCCGGTGTCACCATCGGCGAGAACAGCGTGATCGGCGCGGGCGCCGTCGTCACCAGGGACATCCCGACCGGGGTCGTCGCCGTCGGCAACCCCGCCCGGGTCATCCGCCACATCTAGCGCACCGCTCCTTCCGGCGAACCTTTCCGGTCGCGGCACCAGGATGTTTCGTGGATCTTCTTGGCCTACTGCGCTCGCCCGGACGGCGGAGATCCCGGAAGCAATCCCTGGTGCGACCGGTCTCGGGCAGGTGCGGTATGCCGGGTTTCCCGCGCGTTCCCCGGGTTCCCTACGCCGGATCGGCGTCCGGCTTCCTGGCGACGCCTCCCACGAAGGTGTAGTAAGTGATCCCCTGCTCGGCGTGGTCGTCGGGGCCGGGCCGCCACTCGGCGAGCGGTACCAGGCCGGGGTCGAGCATCTCGAAGTCCCCGAAGTAGGCGCGGATCTCGTCGTGTGTGCGCCAGCGGCCGGTGCCGAGGTTCTCGTTGAACAACTTCTCGGCCGCGGCGGCCTGCTCGGCGACCTCGGGCCGGGCCGCCCCGGGGTTGTGGAAGTGCGAGATCGCGACGAAGCTGCCCGGAGGCAGGGCGTCCCTGAGCAGAGCGGCGATGCTCTCGGGGTCCTCGTCGTCGTTCAGGTGGTGCAGGATCCCGAACAGAAGCAGGGCGACGGGCTGGGAAGGATCGATGAGCCGCCGCAGGTCCGGGTGGTCCACGATCTCTTGGGGGCGCCTGATGTCGGCCTGGATGACCGTCGTGGTGTCGTTCTTGGCCAGCAGCGCGCGGCCGTGCACCAGGACGATCGGGTCGTTGTCCACATAGACCACCCGCGCCCCTCGGTCCACCGCGTGCGCGATCTCGTGGACGTTTCCCTGGGTGGGAAGGCCGGAGCCGATGTCGACGAACTGCCGGATCCCGGCCTCGGCGGCCAGGTGGTGCACGACCCGGCGCAGGAACTCGCGGTTGGCCCGCGCCGCCTCAGGGGCGTCCGGTGCGATCTGGAGGGCCAACTCGGCCACCTTGCGGTCGGACGCGAAGTTGTCCTTGCCGCCCAGCATGAAGTCATAGACCCGCGCGACACTCGGCTTGCCGATCTCGATGCCGTTCGGCGCCCGCTCCTGCCCGTCTTCGGCCGAGTCCCAATCTTCGGACACAGTCATTCCTCCCGCTCGATCGCGCGCTGACCGATCAACGGAGATCCTATTAGCCTGTTATGTCGAGATGTCATATTTTCTGGCGTCTTTTATAGATAACTCCCAGAAAACCGCGCCACCTGTACGGCATTAAGCAGGAAATAGAACCCTTATCCCCAAATGTCCAATAATGGCGACGAATGATGTGTCTATCGCGAGGCGCGACGCGTGGGCGAATCAGCACGGCCGGTCACCCAGGGCACCCGGCGCACCGTTTCACATCCACCCGGGGCCGGTCGGGCGCGGCCCCGGCGTGCGATCACCGGCACTTGCCCTTCAGCCAGGCCCGATAGTCCTTGGTGTAGTTCGTCATCACGCTACGCGGGGCCTGCTTGAGTACGGCCTGCCACTGGGCCACGTTGCCGCTCCAGGCGGGGACCGGCTCGTTCCAGGCCACGCTGTCGGTCCACCTGGCGGCGGATCCCTTGATGAGCCCGGGATGGCGCTTCGCCAGCTCCCCCTGGATCCAGGAGTCCTGCGAGTAGACCAGGATCCGCTGCGAGCCCTGCCGCTCCTTGATCGGGTCCGAGATCTCCTTCCACGCCTTCGCCGCGTACGCGGGATCGCCGAGGATGCTCCTCGTCTCCGGCTTGATCTCCAGCAGGGCGATCAGGCCCTGGGATCTCACGTGGTCCAGCCACTCCCGGAGCGAGTAGACCCGCTCGCCCTTGTACGGACCACGCGTGATGCGGCGGCCCTTCAGGTTTCCCGTGCCCGCCGCCCACCAGATGTCGGTGATGTTCTGCTTGCCGCCGGTCAGGCCGTTGGTGGAGGTGTTGTGCCACATCACCGCCTTGGTCCCCTGCCGGGTGAGCTGGACGTCTGCCTCGACACCGTCGGCTCCCCATGCCTTCTGGGCATCGACGGCGCGATAGTTGTTGGGCTGGCGCACCTGGTCCTTCGCCCAGCCGTTCGCGCCCTCGGGGTAGCCGCCGTGTCCGAAGACCTGCGGGCAGGACGGCAGGGCGGCCTCCGCGGTACGCGCGCCGGAGGCGGCAGCGGGCGACACGTTCACCAATGCGCCCGCGGTGAGGGCTGCCGCCGTCACCGACAGGCCCATCGTCATCGTCGTCTTCATGTGTTCCGCCAATCGGAGGTCGTCCGCCGAATCCGCACGGCAGGCTATTGGCGGACCTATGAATGATCAAGGCGAACAGACCGGACTCAGGGCGGATCGGCCCGCCTGGCGCGTCCGGTGCGCCACCGGCCGGGCCAGGCCGTAAAGGACCGAGATGACGCCCGGCGCCGCCGCGACCAGCAGAATCATCTGGTAGCCGGCCACGGCGAACAGGGCCGCGCCGCGCTGCCCGAGCACCGATGTCACCGCCACGGATCCCGTGATCCGTTCGACCAATCCCCACGTCAATGCGTGGGCATCGGTGTGGTGTTTACTGACCGGCATGGCAGAAGCGGATCCCCGGCTCAAGGCGCTGGCGCATCCGGTACGGCTGCGCATGCTGTCGCTGCTCTGGGCCGCCCCCATGTCCGCCGCCGAACTCGCCCGCGAGCTGGAGATCTCGCACGCCCTCTCCAGCCAGCACCTGCGACGCCTGCGCACCGCGGGGCTGGCCGAACTCGTCGAGATCCGGTCCCGGCGCGGGGGCCGGGAACGCCGCTACCGCGCGGTGCGGGGAATGCCGCTCACCGACCAGCGCGACGAGTTCCCGCTGATCGTCGAGACGCTCGTGCAGACCCTGCGCGAGCGCGCCGCGCGCAGGGACCCCGCGCGGTCCGGCGTGACCGCCGACGCGGAGCTCTGGGTACGGGCCGAGGTGTGGGACGACGTCCGCGAGCGGATGATCAACGCGCTGTTCGACCTGCACGACGCGGCGCAGGCCCCGCGCACTCCCGACACGGTGCACCTCGGAGCCACGGTGGTGGCGTTCCCCATCGAGTCATGAGCTCCCCGCCCCGTTCTCATGCCATGCGGCGGTTCTGACAATGTGTCCCGGTAGAGCAGGACACCGAGCCCTATGGAACGGGACCACACAGGCGAGATCATTAAGATTCGGCGTAATCGCCTACTTCCGGCATACCGGACCACGGGGGCGGTGATGGCCCAGGCACGCGACCCGTGCCGACCCACAGCGGTGTGCTCATGAAGGGGAACGACATGACCTCGATCTTCGATGTGTCCGCGTCGGCAGGCGACGTCAGCGGACGCGACCTCGGGCAGGCGGTGGAATCCCTCCTGGCCGGGTGGGCGGAGCGCGTGGCCGTTCCCGTCGAGGTGTGGGCACTGCCGACGAAGGAGGTGCCGGACGAACTCGCCCGGCTCGCCTACCGGGTCCTGGTGGACGCGCTGGCCCGCGTGGAGGGCGCGCGGGAGGTGTCGGTGGCGATGACCACGGGGAAAACGCTGCGGCTGACGGTCTCCTGCGAAGGCCGTACGGATCCCCCCGGCAAGGGCACCGCTCACAGGAACGCCTCCGGCGACGACGCCGGCATGAGCGTGCTGCGCACCCAGGTCAAGGCGCGGCGCGGGGTCTATTCCACCGATCTGGCGGGGACGGGAAGCATGACCATCACACTGGAGCTCCCGCTTCCCTGAACGGCCGGCCCGCTACCTGGTCCACAGGGACTCCTGAACGGTCTGGGCGAGGGCCATCAACTCGCCGGACACCCGCTCGGGACGCCAGGCGAGACCGTACGTCATGCGCAGGTCACCGGCGCCGAACGGCACGAACCGCACATCATGGCGGCGGATCGAGCTGACGACCAGATGAGGCACGGGCAACAGCCCGATGCCGGCCGCGACGAGGTCCAGCACCGCCGTGAAGTCGTCGATCTCGTCCGCCACGGCGTGCAGCTGGTGCGGCCCTCGCAGCCGGCCGGCCAACCGCGCCCACATGCCGCCCGGCGGGCGGTTACGCGGCACGATGATCCGATGCCCCGCGAGCCGTTCCGGCCCGATCCTCGTCAGGGTGGCGAGCGGGTCGCCCGCCGGCACCGCCAGGTGTCCGACCGGCACGTGGAATCGGGCCGCGGTCGTCAGCCCCAGCGGGAACGGCGCGCTGAGGATGGCGGCCGACACGTCACCCTCGGTCAGGGCGGCGGTGGCGGCGTTCCACCCGGCGGCCCGGAGCTCGACGCCGATCGCCGGCCTGCGCCGGGACAACCGCCGGGCGACCCGCGCCGCGAGTGCCCCGACGACCGGCGCGTAGGCCAGCCGGATGACCGGTCGCGCGGCCTCCGCCAGCCGGGCCGCCTCGGCCGCGAAGGAGTCCGCCGTCGCCAGCAGCGCCTCGGCCTGCGGAAGGAGGGCCGCGCCGGCCTGCGACAGCCGTACCTCACGGCTGGTCCGCTCGAACAGCCGGAGCCGCAGCGCGCGTTCGAGACGGCCGATGGCCTGACTCATCGCCGGCTGCGACATGCCCATCTCCGCCGCAGCGCGGGAGAAGCTGCGATGACGCGCGACGAGCGCGAAGCAGCGGATGTCGCGTACCGGCGGACTGGGTTCCACGCTCCAGTATCACCGGCCTCTATAAGTGCTGTTGATAGATCTACGGTGCGCATCCCCGCTTTCCGCGACGCTTGTCCATAAGCGGCGGTGATGGATCGGCTGCGCGGGTCCGGAACGCGGGCACGATGCGCTGGTCTGATCCGCCCGGCCGCTCACGAGCGGTCCCCACCACGGAGTCGTCATGGCCGCTGTGCGCCCGTCGCCCTTTCCCGCCTCCACGGTCCTCGGATATCCGAGAATCGGGCCCCATCGCGAGCTGAAACGCGCGCTCGAGTCGTACTGGAGCGGCCACGGCGCCTGGGAGGAACTGGAGGCCACCGGCGCCCGCCTACGGGAGGAGACCTGGCGACGGCTCGGCGCGCTCGGCCTGGGCGCGGTGCCGTCCAACACGTTCTCGTACTACGACCACGTGCTCGACACGGCCGTGCTGTTCGACGCGGTGCCCGAGCGCTACCGGGACCGGTCCCCGGAGGACGCGTACTTCGCGATGGCCCGTGGCGCCGACGGTCTCGCCCCGCTACGCATGACCAAGTGGTTCGACACGAACTATCACTACATCGTGCCGGAGATCGGGATCGACACCGCGTTCCGGCTGGCCGGCGACAAACCCCTCGCCGAGGTACGGGAGGCCCGCACGCTGGGCATCGACACGCGTCCCGTGCTGCTCGGCCCGGTGACGTTCCTGCTGCTGTCGCAACCGGCGCCGGGCGGGCCGTCCGGGTTCGCCCCGCTGGACCGGCTGCCCGACCTGCTGCCCGCGTACGAGCGGCTGCTGGAGGCGCTCGCCGCCGAAGGCGTCGGCTGGGTGCAGTTCGACGAGCCCGCGCTCGTGGCGGACCGCACGGAGGAGGAGCTCGCCGCCGTCCGGACCGCCTACCGGCGGCTCGGCGCGCTGACCTCCAGGCCGGCGCTGCTCGTCGCGTCGTACTTCGGGGATCCGGGCGACGCGCTCCCGGCCCTCGCCGACACGCCGGTCGAGGCGATCGGGCTGGACCTGGTCCGCGGCAGGATCCCGGAGAACGCCGACCTCTCGGGCAAGACCGTCGTCGCCGGTGTGGTGTCCGGCCGCGACGTCTGGCGCACCCGCCCCGACAGGGCGCTGTCCGCCCTCCTGGCCGTGCGGGAGCGCACCGCGCGGGTCGTCGTGAGCACCTCCTGCTCCCTCCTGCACGTGCCGTACGACGTCGAGCGGGAGACGGACCTCGATCCGGCGCTGCGGCACCGGATGGCGTTCGCCGAGCAGAAGGTCGCCGAGGTGGTCGAGCTGGCCGCCCTGCTCGCCGCGAGCCCGGCCCTGCCCCTGCCCCTGCCGGTGAGCCCGGCCTCGCGCCCGGGTGCGGAGCCGCCCACGCCACCGCCGCTTTCCGGCGGCGAACCAGCTCCCTCCTCCCCCGTGCCGGCCTCCTCTGTGCCGGCCTCCTCTGAACCGGCCTCCTCTGTACCGGCCTCGCGCGAGGGCCGCAGCCCGTACGCGGTGCGAGCGGCGGCGCAGGCGGAACACCTGCGCCTGCCGGTGCTGCCCGTCACGACCATCGGCTCGTTCCCGCAGACCAGCGAGCTCCGGGAGGCCCGCGCCGCGCTGGGGGCCGGACGGCTGGACGAGGACGGCTACGAGTCCCTGGTCCGGGCCGAGATCGCGCGGGTCATCGCGCTCCAGGAACGGCTCGGCCTGGACGTGCTCGTACACGGCGAACCCGAGCGCAACGACATGGTCCAGTACTTCGCCGAGCACCTCGACGGCTTCGCGGTCACCCGCCACGGCTGGGTGCAGTCGTACGGCTCCCGCTGCACCCGGCCGCCGATCCTGCACGGCGACGTCCGGCGCCCGGAACCGATCACCGTACGGTGGGCCCGGTACGCCGGATCGCTGACGGACCGGCCGGTCAAGGGCATGCTCACCGGGCCGGTCACCATCGTCGCGTGGTCGTTCGTCCGCGACGACCTCCCGTTGCGCGACGTCGTCTTCCAGGTGGCGGACGCCGTACGCGACGAGGTGCGGGATCTGGAGGACGCGGGCGTCGCCATCATCCAGGTGGACGAGCCCGCACTGCGCGAGCTGCTGCCGCCGCGCCGCGCCTCGCAGGACGCCTACCTGGCGTGGGCGGTGGACGCGTACCGGCGGGCGACGTCGGGCGCGGGCGACAGGACGCAGATCCACACACACCTGTGCTATTCCGACGCCGACCAGATCATCGCGGCGGTCGACGCCCTCGACGCCGACGTGACCAGCGTCGAGTCGGCCAGGTCGCACGCGCGGCTGCTGCGCGAGCCCGTGGTCGGCGGCTTCGAGCGCGGGCTCGGACCTGGCGTGTACGACATCCACTCGCCCCGCGTACCGGAGACCGCCGAGATCGAGGAGTCGCTACGGGCGGCGCTGCGGGTGCTGCCCGCGGATCGGGTCTGGGTCAATCCCGACTGCGGACTGAAGACCCGCACATATGAGGAGGTCGAGGCGGCGCTCTCGAACGTCGTCAAGGCCGCGCACCATCTGCGGGGAGATCACCAATGTCGTCCCCTGACCGTGGAATGACCAGACACCGAGGTTAAGGTCCGGGTCCGGCGTTTCCGAGCTGATATTCATGGTCGGCAGAGATCCAGAAAAGGCGTGTCCCCCCAGCCTTCAGGTGCATGACCACGAACATGAAGGACGGACACAGTGAGATCAGCCAAGCTGACGTTGGCCCTGGTGTCGATCGCGGCCTCGGCGTCGCTCGTCGCCTGCGGCGGGAGCTCCTCCGACGGGGCGTCGGACACGGCGGCCTCTCCTGCCGCGGCGACGAACGGCAAGACCGGCAAGGTCTCGGCGAACAACGCGGCCGAGAACGAGATCACCGCGGCGCTCCAGGCTGCCGGGGTGTCCAACCCCGACCGGTGGGCGAAGGAAGTGATGGAAAACCGGCCCTACGCCGCGGACGACACCAAGCTCAGCTCGCTGCGCAAGAACCTGGCCAAGCAGAAGCCCGGCCAGAAGACCATCGATAAGATCATCTCCGCGTTGACGGTGCCGTAGGCCCCGGCGACGTCGGTCCGGACACCGCGGGCCCGGGCGCCACAGCCCAGGCGGCGCACGCCCGGACATCGCAAGCCAGCCCCCGTAAGCCCGGGCGCCACAGGCCCCCGGCAGGGCGCCGGGCGTAGAACGCTCTCACGGGGAAGGGAACCCGTGTGACCGCAAGTCGCCGGCGGCTCCGGCGGACGACGGACCGCTACCAGTGGGAGAAGGACCGCGCGCTCCTGCCGGAGGACGAGCGTCGCCGGGCCGGCGCGGCCGAACGGGACACCGGGCTGCCCCGTGAAGAGCTGGAGTTCTCCACGGAGTTCGGCTCGGCCCCGGCGGGTGCCGAGCTGGCTCGGTGGTTCGGCGTGCCCGAGGGCACGCGGATGTTGTGCCGCTCGTACCGGACCTGGGCCCGCGGCGAGAGCGCGCCGCTGAGCCTGGTCAGATCCTGGCTCGTGTACGACATGGTGGCCGCCAATCCCGCTCTCCTCTCGCCGGAGAACGAGCCCTGGCCGGGCGGGACGCCACACCAGCTCTCCACGATCGGCATCGAGATCGACCGCGTCGTGGACGAGGTCACCGTCCGGCTCCCGCGGTCGGAGGAGACCGAGATCCTCGACGTGGCCGTCGGCGTTCCCGTGCTGGTGCTGCGCAAGACGTCGATCGACACCATGGGACGCGTGGTCGAGGTGGCCGAGTGCGTCCTTCCCGGCGACCGGGCGGAGATCGTCTCCACGACCCGGCTGGCGCCGTGGCCCAAGCGCTGTCGGTAACGAGCCGATGCCGGTTCCCTTTCGGCGTTGCCGCGCGGGGTCGCCCCCTCCTATAAAGCCTTTCGTCGGACGATGTGGACGCGGGGCGTGGAGGCGGGACATGGAGCAGGAACCACGCGGCCGCGAGGCCGGAACGCTCCAAGGGGCGACAGGAACGGCAGCGGGCACAACAGCGGACACAGCAGCGGGCACGGCAGCGGGCATCGCGGTCCGGGTGGCAGCGGGGGCGGCGGTTGCCGCCGCACTGGTCGGCGCGCTGTGTGCGGGCTTGTCGGCAGGTGCCGTCGCCCGCCTGCTCATGCGGGCCATCGCGCTCGCCATCGGCACCGAGAGCGGGCTCTCGCTCGCCGGGACGGCCGGGATCCTCCTCGTCTTCGCCGTGCTTGCCGTACCTGCCGCCGCGACCGCGCTCGCGTGCCCGGCCGTACAGCGGGCGGGCCGGTGGGTGACGGCGGCGGTCACGGGGTGGGCCGCGGCACGGACCGGCTTCGCGGACGCCCAGGCGATTCTCCTCGCCGACGACGGGCGGCTGCCGCTGCTCGCCGCGCTCGCCGTCGCCTTCGGCGCGCTCGTCGTCGCCCACGGGCAGCTCGCCCAGCGTCTGACCCGGCGTCTCGCGTACCGCCTGGCCCGCCGCCGGGCGCGGGCCATGACCTGACCCGGTCGATACCATCGGAGCCATGACGCCGCACGAGGCCGACGTGTTCCGCGCACGGCCCGCCAGAGCACGATCGCGCACATTCGGCGTGCTGGGCGTGATCGCGGTCGGCGGGGGGCTGGGCAGCATCGCGCGCTACCTCGTCGGCTCCGCGATACCGGCCGGAGCGAGCGGCTTCCCGTGGGGGACGCTGGTCGTCAACGTGACCGGTTGCTTCGTGCTGGGCGTGCTGATGGTGTTCGTGCTCCAGGTGTGGCCGCCGCGCCGGTACGTCCGGCCGTTCCTCGGCGTGGGCTTCCTCGGCGGGTACACCACCTTCTCCACCGTCATGGTCGAGATCACGCGGCTGTCCGCGGCGACGGCGGTGACCTACGCGGCGGCCAGCCTCGCCGCCGGGCTGGCCGCGGTCTGGTGCGGCATGACGATCGCCCGTCTCGCCACCCGCCTCCCGGTACGGCGGAACGCCCGGGAGGAGGCGTGATGAGACTGCACGGCGAGGCCTGCCGGTTGACGATCTACATCGGCGAGACCGACCAGTACCACCACCGGCCGCTCTACACCGAGATCGTGCACCGCGCGCACCGGAAGGGCCTGGCCGGGGCGAGCGTGTTCCGGGGCATCGAGGGGTTCGGCGCGTCGTCGCTCATCCACACGAGCAGGCTGCTCTCCATGGGCGAGGACCTGCCGCTCGCGATCGTCATCGTGGACACCGAGGAACGGATCACCGATTTCGTCTCGGAGCTGGACGAGCTGGTCACCGAAGGCCTGGTCACCGTGGAGCCGGTCGAGGTCTACCGATACGTCGGGCGCCGGGCGTGACCCTTCTGCTGATCTTTCTCGGCGGCGCGGTGGGCGCCCCGACCCGATATCTGATCGACCGGATGGTCCAGCGGTGGCACGACACCGTGTTCCCCTGGGGGACGTTCGCGGTCAACATCGCCGGCTCGTTCGTCCTCGGGTTCATCGTCGGAGCCCAGCCCGGCGGCGTGATCATGACCCTGGCCGCGACCGGCTTCTGCGGCGCGCTGACCACGTTCAGCACGCTGGGGTTCGAGACCGTACGACTGCTGGAGGAGGGGTCGTTCGCGGAAGCGGCCCTGAACGCCGTCGGCAGCCTGCTGGCCGGGATCCTGGCCGCGTTCGCCGGGTACGGCCTGGCCGTACATCTGCTATGAGATCTGGGGTTCCGCGCAGAAGACGGTGCCCTCGCCGGAGATGGTGACCGGCCCCTCGGACGCGGGGACGTACGCCGAGTCCCCTGGACGCAGCTTCACCTCGTCTCCTGCCCGCACCACGCCGTCGGTGCAGAGCAGGATCCTCGGCAGGGAGCCGGGGAGCGTGCGGCCGTCACCCGGCGTGATCCTGCGGAGCAGGAACTCGGGACACGGCGGCACGTAGGCGTCATCGTCCGGCTCGACGGGCAGCGGCACGGCGGACGCGTCGGTGATCCGCAGCAACTCGTCCACGTCGATCGGCTTGCCGGTCAGCCCGGCGCGCAGGACGTTGTCGGAGCTGCCCATGATCTCGACGCCGAACCCGGAGAGGTAACAGTGCAGCACGCCCGCCCCGAGGTACATCGCCTGGCCGGGTTCGAGCTCGTGCCGGCGCATCAGCAGCGGCGCCAAGACGAGGGGGTCCTCGGGGAACAGCCGCGACAGCCGCTTGATCAGCTCGTAGTCCGGCTGGTGGACGGCCGAGGCGGCCCAGACGATCGACTGGACCAGGTCCGCCCGGGAGCAGGGCAGGTCGAGCAGCACGCGTAACCCGCCGAGCATGTCACCGTCGGCCAGCCGCGCGACGACGGGCTTCAACGCCGCCACGCCGAGCCGCTCGACGAGCATCGCGGCCTGCTCGGGGGTGCGCAGGCCGGCGAGCGCGGAGAACGGCGTGAGCGCGCAGATCAGCTCCGGCTTCGGCCAGGGGTCGCTGTAGTTCCGATCTCCCCTGGCGTAGCCCTCGGCCGCCTGCTCCGCGGTGGGGTGCACCTGGACGGAGAGCGGGCGGTCCACCGCGATCAGCTTCAGCAGGTACGGCAGGCGTTCGCCGAACCGCTCGACCGACGGCCGTCCCAGCTCGGACACCGGGTCGGCGCTGATCGTCTCGACGAGGGTCATCTCGGTCCCGTCCCGCGTGAGCCGCGACGGGCCGGAAGGGTGGGCGCCGAACCACATCTCGGCCTCGGGACCCGACGCGGTCCTCCCGGTCAGCCCCGCGATGGCGGTACGGGAACCCCAGTCATAGGGCTTGATCGGGTTGGTCAGCAGATCCATCTCGACTTCCTCGGTGGTGGGGGAGGCCGGGCTCACTCTGCCCGGACACGCTCAACGACGAATGAACCCGGGTTGAACCCCATGCGCATTCCTCGCTCGTCAGGTCGATCCGCACCGTCGTGGACGGCCCATGCTACCGAGAGATCCCACGTTTCACGGCGTACACGGGACGGCGGCACGGGCAGCGTCACGGCGGCACTGTCACGGCGGCACTGTCACGGCGGCACTGTCACGGCGGCACTGTCACGGCGGCACCGTCACGGCGGGAGCGCCAGGGCGGCGGCGCCGTACAGGCCGGCGTCCCTGGCGAGTGTGGTCGGCGCGACACGCAGGCGGCGCAGGAAGCCGAGCCCGGCCTCCCTCGCGATCGCCTGCCGCACGGGGTCGAGCAGCGTGGGCCCGGCCGCGGACACCCCGCCCCCGATGACAACGTTGTCAAGATCGAAGAGGGCCGCCGCGCTGAGTATCGCCGTGCCGAGCGCGTCCGCCGCCCGTTGGAAGGCCAGCCGAGCGATCGGGTTCCCGCGCGCCGCGTCCCGCGCGAGCAGCCTGGCATCGGGTGCCCCGGCAACGAGGGTGTCTCGCGCGTCCGCGGGATCCGGAGCGTCGGCGGCGGCCTGAGCGCCAGGAGCGCCGGGGGCGCCGGCGGCGGCCTGAGCGTCGGGAGCGAGGCCGTCCGGGATCCAGCCGCGAGCCAGGGCCCAGCGGACCATGCTCGGCCCGCTGGCGAAGGTCTCCACGCACCCCGTCCCGCCACAGGGGCACGGCTCGCCGCCCCTGTCGACGGTGATGTGGCCGATGTGCCCGGCGTTCCCCGTCGGCCCCAGGTACGGAACACCGTCGATGACCAGGCCGCCGCCCACGCCTGTGGACACCACGATGCCCAGCAGGTTCCGGTACGGCTCACGCCCCGGCCGCCCGCGCCACCACTCCCCGAGCGCCATGCACTGCGCGTCGCCCGCGAGCCGGACCGGCACTCCCGGCACCAGCTCGCCGACGGCTTCGACCAGGGGAAAATCACGCCAGAGCGGGATGTTGACCGGGCTGACCGTGCCCGCGACGGCGTCCAGCGGCCCGGCGGAGCCGATGCCCACGCCCGCCAGACCGGGGACGGCGACGAGCCGGACGACCTCGTCCAGTGTGGCCGCCGGGTCCGGCCCTACCGGTATCTCGGCCCGCGCGGACATGGACCCGTCCTCGCGGACCAGCGCCGCGGCGAACTTGGTCCCGCCGATGTCGAGCGCGAGGACGACCCGCCCCGAAGCCGTCACGGCCGGGCCTCGTTGACGCAGCGCAGCACCGGATGGCGGGTGAGCGCGTCGCGGTCCAGATCGCTCCCGGAGATCTGGAACACCGCGGTCTCACCCGGGAGCAGCGTGACGAGCTGGTCGTCCACGGTCGCCCGGGGGTCGAGCCGGTCCGGGAAGATCGCCAGCTCGCGCACGACGGTACGCGCGGTGACGCTGACCCGCAGACCGCCCTTGACCTCCTCGACCGCCGTGTCGTACTCGGCCACCGGATAGCCGACAGCGGGATCCTCCTCGAAGAACCGCAGCGCGCGGGCCCCGTCCAGCGTCGCGACCAGCACCTCTCCCGGACCGCCCGGCCGGGTGAGCACGGCGGGCGGCTCCCACGTGGTCACCCCGCGCGGCGGAACCGCGACCAGGTGGCGCTCCTTGGCGAGGATCTCCCCGCCGAGGGACCGGCGGACGACCTCCAGCTCGCCGGTCCATTCCTCTCCGGTGTCGTTGACCACGGCGACCGAGGAGTCCTGGAACGTGAGCAGCCGGTCGGCGTACGCCCGGCGCATCGCGTACCAGAGGGGCTTGCGCCGCGCGTCGCCGTCCACGGCCGCCCACGAGGTGACCGGCCAGCAGTCGTTGAGCTGCCAGACGATCGTGCCCATGCAGTACGGCGCGAGCGCGCGGAACCGTTCGACGCCGAAGGCCATCGCCCTGGCCTGGTTGAGCTGGGTGTAGTAGTGCCAGTCGTCGAAGCCCTCCGGCAGGGGCAGGTGGGCGCCGAGGCCACGCAGCAGCTTCTCGTTGCCGTCGATCGCCTTCTGGTGGTGCTTGACTCCCGGCGAGACCGGCGTCAGCGGGTCGTCGCGCACCGCCCGCCGCAGGGTCGCGTACGCCGGAGGGCCCTGGAAACCGAACTCGGCCACGAACCGCGGCGTGTAGGCCGCGTAGTGGGTGTAGTCGTGGGAGTTCCACACGGTCCAGATGTGTACGGTCCCCTTCGCCGGGTCGTTCGGCGGCAGGTCGGGGGCGCCGGAATAGGGGCTGCCCGGCCAGTACGGTCGGGTCGGGTCGAGCTCGGCCACGATCTTCGGCAGCAGGTCGTAGTAGAAACCGGCGCCCCAGCTGCGACCGTCGAGCGAGTCCTGCCATCCCCAGTCGGCGTGGCCCTCGATGTTCTCGTTGTTGCCGCACCAGATGGCCAGGCTGGGATGTCCGGCCAGGCGGGCCACATGCTGGCGCGCCTCGGCCTCCACCTCCTGGGTGAACGGCTCCTCCTCGGGATAGGCCGCGCAGGCGAACGGGAAGTCCTGCCAGACCAGCAGCCCGAGATCGTCGGCGAGGGCGTAGAAGTCCTCCCTCTCGTACATGCCGCCGCCCCAGACGCGCAGGGTGTTCGCGCCCGCGCCGATCGCCTGGCCGAACCGCTCCGCGAGCCGTTCCCTGGTGATCCGGCTGGGAAAGCAGTCGTCGGGGATCCAGTTGAAGCCCTTGACGAACACCGGTGTGCCGTTGACGACGAGGGTGAAGGCGTCGTCCGACCGGTCCAGGGCGACCGACCTGAAGCCGATCTCCTTCGTCCAGACGTCGTCGCCGTCGCCGAGCTGGACGGTCAGCGGGTAGAGCGGCTGCCCGCCGTACCCGCGCGGCCACCACAGCTCGGGCTCCGGCACGGCCAGGGTGACGACCGCGGTCCTCTCACCCGGCGCGAGCCGTACGGACTCGGTGACGCCGGCCACGCCCGCGGTCACGGTGAGCGGGACCTGCGCGGCGCGGTCCACGGTGACGTGGACGTCCACCTGCCCGTCGGGGCCGTCGAGCGTGACGAGAGGGCGGACTTCGGCCAGCCGGGCGGTGCTCCAGGTGTGGATGCCGATCGGCCGCCAGATCCCGGCGGTCACCAGTGTGGGCCCCCAGTCCCAGCCGAAGTTGCAGGCCATCTTCCTGATGAACTGGTACGGCTCGGTGTACGCGCCCGGCCGGTTCCCGAGTGCGGCGCGCTGCTCCTCCGCGTAGCCGTACGGGGCCTCGAAGAGCACCTTCAGCGTGTTCTCGCCCTCGCGCAGCAGGTGCCGGACGGAGAAGCGGTACGACCGGTGCATGTTGGCGGTGGTCCCCACCTGGATGCCGTTCAGCACGATCGTGGCGACCGTGTCCAGGCCCTCGCACACCAGGTCGGCCCGCTCGTCGGCGGTCCCCGCCCAGGTGAAGGTGGTCTCGTAGGCCCAGTCGGTACGGCCCACCCAGGTCAGCCGGTCCTCGTTGTCATCGAGATAGGGGTCGTCGATGATGCCCGCGGCGAGCAGGTCGGTGTGGACGCAGCCGGGAACGGCCGCCGGGACTCCGGCCACCACCGGCCGGTGCTGCCCGGTGGAGGACACGGCGGTGACGGTCCAGCCGTCGTGCAGCGGGTGGTACGAGCTCACGCTGTCTCCTTCGCGGCGGGACACGCGCCGGATCCGGCGCATGCCACGTAGTGCTCCTTCTCCGCCTCGGCCAGATCCGAACGCACCGGGGTGTCCGGGGCGCGGTCGTGGAACGGGCAGGGGGTCTGTCCGGCGGCCGGCTCCTCGTCCGCCCATTTGGTGTGCAGCCGGGGGACGGAGTCAAGCAACGTCCGCGTGTAGGGGTGCAGCGGATTGCCGAAGACGCGGTCGGTCGGGCCCATCTCGGCGATCCTCCCCCGGCGCAGCACCACGGTCCGGTCGCTGACGTAGTTGCCGAGCGACAGGTCGTGGGTGACGAAAAGGATGCCCAGCCCGCGCGCCCGCAGGTCGCCGAGCAGGTTGAGCACGTCGATGCGGGTGGACGCGTCGAGCATGCTGATGATCTCGTCGGCGACCAGCAGGCGGATGTCGAGCATCAGCGCGCGGGCGATCAGCATGCGCTGGAGCTGGCCGCCGCTGAGCTGGTGGGGATACTTGCCGAGCACCTGGCCAGGGTCGAGCCGCACACCGTCGAGCGAGGACTCCACCCGGTCGCTCCACTCCGCCCGGCCCATCTCGGGGAAGTACTCCTGCTTGATCATCGCGAACACGCGGTCGGCTTTGAAGACCGGGTTGTAGCAGCTGAACGGGTCCTGGAAGACGCCCTGGACCTGCCGGTAGTACGCCTTGCGCGACCGGATGGCCGAGACGTCCGTCCCGTCGAAGGTGATCGTCCCCTCGCTGGCGGGGGTGAGGCGCAGCACCATGCGGCCCAGCGTGCTCTTGCCGCTGCCGCTCTCGCCGATGAGGGACACCACCTCGCCGGGGTTGACGTCGAAGCTGACGCCGGAGACCGCGCGCAGCTCGCGGCCGCCGAAGGCGCCGACCCGGTAGATCTTGGAGACACCGTCGAGTCGCAGCATCACGCGGCCTTCCAGCAGGCGACGGAGTGACCCGGCGCGACCTCGGCGAACGGCGGCTGCTCCGCGCACCGGTCGAACGCGAGCGGGCAGCGGTCGCGGAACCGGCAGCCCTCCGGAGGGTCGAGCAGGGACGGCGGGCTGCCCGGGATGCCGCTGAGCCGTTTGTCCGCCTGCCGTACGCCGACCTCGGGCAGCGAGGAGATCAGCAGCCGGGTGTACGGGTGCCGGGGCTCGGTGACGATCACGTCGGCGGGGGCCTTCTCGGCCAGCCGCCCCGCGTACATCACCATGATCGTGTCGGCGATCTGGTACACGAGCGAGATGTCGTGCGTGACGACGATCATGCTGGTCACCAGGTCCCTGTCGCGCAGGCCGAGGAGCGTCCGGGCCACCGCCTTCTGGCTGGACACGTCCAGCGCGGAGGTGACCTCGTCGGCGATGAGCAGCGAGGGGTTCAGCAGCGTGGAGACGACCATGACCACCCGCTGCTTCATCCCGCCGGACAGCTCGATCGGGTAGCGGCCGAGCACGTCGCGGGACAGTCCCACCAGCTCCAGACGGCGTTCCAGCTCGGCCGGGTCCAGCCGCTCGCCCCGGGACGCCAGCAGCTCGGCGACCATCTTGCCGATCTTCCTGGTGGGGTTCAGCGCGCTCATGGAGTACTGCGGGATGACCGACACCTCGCTGAAGCGGAACCGGTCCATGGCCGCCGAGTCGCCGACGGGCAGTTCGACGCCGTCCAGCTCGACCGTGCCGCCCACGTGGCGCATCCGGCCGTCCAGGCGGATCAGGCTCTTGCCGAGCGTGGACTTGCCCGACCCGGACTCGCCGGCCAGGCCCATGATCTCGCCGTCGGCGACCGTGAACGAGACGCCGTCGAGCGCCCTCACCTCGCCGCGCAGCGTCCGGTAGTGGACCCGGAGGTCGGTGACCCTCAGGGACACGTCACATCTCCCTCAGCTTGGGGTTGAAGACCTCGTCCAGCCCGACGTTCATGACGTAGAGCGCGCCGACGATGGCCGTGATCCCGGCTCCCGGCGGGATGAACCACCACCACATGCCGAGATGCAGGGCGCTCCACCGGGCCGCGTTGTTGAGCATCAACCCGAGGGAGACGCCCTGGGTCGGGCCGAGCCCGATGAAGTCCAGCGAGGCCGCGATCAGGATCGACCCGCCGAAAAGCAGGATGAACGTCATGAACAGGTAGGAGCTCATGTTCGGCGCGATCTCCCTGACGATGATCTTCGGGGTGCGCACGCCGCTGAGCCTGGCCAGGTCCACGAAGTCACGCGAGCGCAGCGAGAACGTCTGCGCCCGGATCGCCCGCGCCGCCCACGGCCACGACGTCAGCCCGATGAACAGCGCCTGCACCCCGACGCTCCGCACCCCCAGGTACGCGTTGACGATCAGGAGGACGACCAGCGCGGGCAGCACCAGGACGATATTGGTGATCATGTTGAGGATCTCGTCGACCAGCCCGCCCCGGTATCCGGCGGTGAACCCCACCGCCATCCCGATGACGGCGGCCAGGCCCCCGCCGAGGAGCCCGACCAGGAACGTGGCGCGCAGGCCGTACGCGAACTGGGCGAAGACGTCCTGGCCGAAGGTCGTGGTGCCGAACCAGTACTCCCCCGACGGCGCGGACGCCGCGGGCCCGACGTAGTCGTTCGGGCCGTAGTCGATGGTCAGCGGCACGAGCAGCGCGGTCAACAGGAACACCAGGACGACGACCAGTCCGGCGACCAGCTTGCCGTTGCGCAGCGCGAAGTACAGCGCCTCGCGGCGCGGGGCCCGGACGGTCGCCACGGCGGCGGACCCGGCGGCCGTCACCGCGGCGGACCCGGCGGCGGACTCGGCCACGGACTCAGGGGGCTCGGCGGTCACGCGGCTTCTCCCATCCCGATCCTGGTACGCGGATCGACCACGACGTACGCGACGTCGATGACGAAGTTAGCGATCAGCACGCCGATGACGATGAAGAGGAAGGTCCCCTGGAGCAGGAAGAAGTCCTGGTTCTGAATGGCCTTGAGGATCAGGTGCCCGAGGCCCGGATAGGAGAAGACGATCTCGGTCACCAGCGCCCCGGCCACCAGCACGCCGAGTTGCAGGGCGAGCCCGGTGATCTGCGGCAGGATCGCGTTCCTGAAGGCGTACCGCCGTACCAGCCGCCGGGACGCGCCGAGCGACTGGAGGTAGTGGACGTAGTCCGCCTCCAGCTCGTAGATGATCATGTTGCGCATGCCGATCGCCCACCCGCCGAAGGCGACCAGGAACAGCGAGGCGAACGGCAGCAGCCAGTGCTCGACGAGGCTCCCGAGGAACTCCCACGACCACGACGGCTCCATCGCGAAGCTGTACGCCCCGGCGACCGGCAGGACGCCGGCGACGATGCCCAGCCCCCAGGCGAGCAGGATCGCCAGCCACATGTAGGGGGTCGCGGTCAGCACGTAGCCGACGGGCAGCGCGGTGTTGTCCAGCCATTTCCTGCGGGCAGCGAACGCGCCGAACCGGTTGCCCGCGACCCAGCTGAGCAGGATGGCCGGGACCAGCAGCCCCAGCGTGTACGGCACGGCCCGGACGATGACGTCGGTGACCGGCGTGGGGAACACCCAGATGCTGATGCCCAGGTCGCCCTGGAGCAGGGCCGCCCAGAAGTTGGCGTACTGCTTCCACAGGGGCAGGTCGAATCCGAACAGGTTCGTGTAGTGCGCGCGCATGGCCTCGACGGCCTCCGGCTGCGCGATGTTCGCCCGGGAGAGCATGCTCTGCACGGGGTCACCCGGCATGAACCTCGGGATCATCCAGTTGATCGTGACGGCCACGAAGAACGTGAGACCGTAAATGAGCAGCTTCCTGCCGAAATATCGCCACAAACTGACCTCCCGGTCGCGAAGTGAGCGCCCCCTCCCGCGGGGAAGGGGGCGCGAACGGTCAGCCCGCCACCGGCTGGAGTTCGGTCAGCATCAGGACGCCGCCCATCTCCAGCCAGTTGCGCCACACGGTCGGCGCGTACTTCGGCGCGCCGGGCGCGCTGGACGGCCAGTTCTTCCACACCGCGTCGCTGGTCTGCGACCAGAGGCCGTTGTACCAGAGCGGGATCACCGGCATGTCCTGGAGCTGGATCTTCTGCAGCTCGGAGGTGACCTTCTTCATCCCCTCGACGTCATCCGGCTTGACGCCGTCGAGCTGCTGGGCGAGCTCCCACGCCTTCGCGTTCTCGTACCGGCCGAAGTTGACCGTGGTCTGCAGCTTCTGCACCGGCGTGCGGAACAGGTAGTCGTAGTACAGCCAGGGCGTGTTCGCGAGCTGCTTCTCGTTGTTGAGAACCATGTCGAACTTGCCGGAGTTACGGGCGTCCACGAGCGCGTTGTAGTCGGGGAAGTCCGGCTCGACGTTGATCCCGACCGCCTTCGCGCCGGCGCTGATGACGCGGATCGCCTCCATCCAGTCGGTCCACCCGGCCGGGACGATCAGCTTCAGCGAGATCTTGCCGCCGCTCGGCGTCTCGACGAACCCGTCACCGTCGGTGTCCTTGTATCCGGCGTCCGCGAGCAGCTTCTTGGCCTTGGCCGGGTCGTACGAGAAGCCGAGCTGGCTCACCACGCTCTGGTCGACGTACTTGTCCCACTGGGGCAGCAGGCCGGTCGGGTTCGACGCCTTGACCAGGTTGCCGTACACGTTCTCGACGATCTTCTTCGTGTCGACGGAGAAGGCCACCGCCTTGCGGAACTCCGCGTCGTCCATCGGCTTCTTCTTGGTGTTGAGCACCAGCCACGCCGTGTTCGCCGACATCATGTACGGCGGCTCGGGATAGTAGGTCTTGATCCCGAAGTTGCCCTTGACCAGGTTCGCGATGCCCGGCAGGAAGTTGGTGCTCAGGTCGAGGCCCTTCTGGAGCAGCAGCCCCATCGCGACCTCGTTGCTGGAGTTGACGATGTCCACGATGTACTTGGGCTTGACGTCCTTACTCAGGGCCTTCGTCGCCCACCAGCCGTCCCGCTTGACCCACACCATGCGGTCCTGGTCGTGGGACTGGTAGGCGTACGGCCCGGTGCCGACCGGCCGCTCGTTGCTGCCGTTCATCACCTCGTCCTCGGAGCGGCCCTCCCAGAGGTGCTTCGGCACGATCGCCCTGCTGTACAGGTTGTTCGCCCACTGCTGGTGGTTGGCCTTGGTGAAGGTGAACTTCACCGTCTGGGCGTCGACGGCCTCCGCGCTCCGCAACCACGTCCACACCGGGTGGTACGGAACCGTCTCCATCTTGCCGAGCTCGAAGGTGAAGACCACGTCGTCCGCGGTGAGCGGCTTGCCGTCGGACCAGGTCACGCCTTGCCTCAGCTTGAGCGTGTACTCCTTGTCACCCGTCCACTCGCCACTCTCCGCGAGCCACGGCGTGAACTTGTCGGCGTCCGGGTCGTACAGGAAGAGGGTCTCGTAGACGAGGCCCTTGGTGCCGGTGGCGAAGTCCCACTCCCGCAGCGGGTTCCAGTTCGCCGGAGGCCCCCACTGGGTGCCGCTCGTGTAGAGGGTCTCGTTACGGGGGAACGATCCGCCGGCCGCCGGAGGCGCGGCGCCGTCCGCGGCCTTCGGCGCCTGGGTGGCAGGTGTGCCCGCTCCGCCGCCACCGGAGCACGCGGCGACCAGGCCGGCCGCGAGGAGCGGGATCAGGATCCGCACTCGGTTTCGCATCGTGATTCTCCTTCCCCCTCGCGGATCGCCGCGTGGAGGTCCGAAACAGCTGAAGCCCCGATGGTCGACATGAACCGGTCTAGGTCGTGCTTCGTGGATCTTCTCGCCCTACCGCGGCCGCCCGGGACGGCGCCTCGCGGCGTCGTCCCCCACCCACGAGCACTCCTCGCGGGCTCGGGGCTTCCGCGGGGTGCGGAAAAGCCGGCCGGTGACTCCGCTCCGACCTCCTTCTCCGCCTCGCGAGGCGTCCATTCGGCCGATCCTCGCTTCGGCAGAGATCCACGAACACTCCCTCATGCCCCTTCCGAACGGCGAAGCCCGCCCATCAGGGCACGGTCAGACGGCGTCACATGACGTTTTCGTCGGTCGGCACCACGCCTTCCCGCCGCCAACGCCCGACGCTGAACCGGATAAGTACCGAGACCGTAAATTCGGTGTGTCTACGGTGTCAATAGCGCCGAGCGTAGGTGTGACATCTCCGAGACATCCGCCTCATGTAGTAAAGTGCTGGCACTAGACCGGTTAACCAAGGGGCCACGTGAGAAGACCGACTATCGCCGACATCGCGCGGCAGGCCGGGGTTTCCAAAGGGGCGGTCTCCTACGCGCTCAACGGCCAGCCCGGCGTGTCCGAGACGACCAGGGCGCGCATCCTGGCGATCGCCGACGAGATCGGCTGGCAGCCGAACAGCGCCGCCCGCGCGTTGAACGGCGCCCGCGCCGAGGCGGTGGGCCTCGCCCTGTGCCGGCCCGCGCGCTTCCTCGGCATGGAGCCGTTCTTCATGGAACTGATCAGCGGCATCGAGAGCGAGCTGGCCAACCACTCATGCGCCCTGATGCTGCAGGTCGTCCGTGACCACGAGACCGAGATGGCCGTCTACCGGCGCTGGTGGGGAGAGGGCCGGGTCGACGGCGCCATCCTCATCGACCTCCACGTGGACGACCCCCGCGTCCCGGAGATGCAGGCCCTGGGCATGCCGGTTGTCGTGATCGGGCACCCCTCCTCCGCCGGTTCGCTGGTGCCCGTCTGGTCGGACGACGGCGCCGCCATACGCGAGACGGTGGAGTACCTCGCCGCGCTCGGCCACCGGCGCGTCTCGCGCGTCGCCGGGCTGCCGCGGCTGGTGCACACCGTCATCCGCGACCGGGCCTTCGAGGATGTGTGCGCCGAGATCGGGATCACCGAGTCCGTGACCGTGCACACTGACTACACCGGCGAGGAGGGCGCGAGGGCCACCCGCAGGCTGCTCAGCTCTTCCCGACGTCCGACCGCGATCGTCTACGACAACGACATCATGGCGGTGGCCGGCCTGTCCGTCGCCCAGGAGATGCGGCTCAACGTCCCCTCCGACCTGTCCATCGTGGCCTGGGACGACTCCCCGCTCTCCCAGGTGGTCCGCCCTCCGCTGACCGCCCTCACCCGTGACATCCCCGCGTACGGCGCGCACGCCGCACAGCGGCTGCTCGCCCTGATCGACGGCACGGAGACCGGCCCGCTCGAAGACCAGGCCGCCCGTCTCACCCCGCGCGGCAGCACCGCCCCGCCGCCCGAATCCTGACGCCTTCCCCGGACGGCGGCAACGACGACGGTCATTCCCCGGCGATCTCCCGTTCGTAGACGGCCAGGGTGTCGATGAACATCTGCCGCTGGTCGGCAGTGAGAGGTTCGAGTGCCTTCCGCCAGGCGGTGGCGCCCTGCCCCAGCCAGCCGTCGATCGCGGCGCGGTGCTCGTCGGCGATGCTCACGATCTTTCTGCGCCGGTCGGCGTCGTCCTCCCGCCGCTCCAGGATGCCCTTACGGCTCAGCTCGCTGACCATGAGGCTCACGGTCGTCGGAGCGACCTCGAGCCGGGCGGCCAGTTCGTTCACGCCCATCGGGCCGTCGAAGAGCAGATAGGCGAGCAGGGACAGGTGCCGGGGCGCGAGAGAGAACGATCGCAGTTCCTCGGGAATCTGGATCCGCTTCACTCGCCCCACCATGCGCGGCATGACCAGCAGCAATGTGCGAATCGCATCATCGACGCCCAGGCCGGATCCGCCGTCCCCTCGGCCACCGGTTGACATCGTGACCCCTCCCGATTAGCTTTGCATGCAAATAAGTTTTGCTTGCAAAGCAAACTCTCCTGTTCGGCCGATGCTATCGGAGAGGTCGATCCCATGACAGAGCAGCAACCGGCACCCTCGGACTTCAACCAGCAGGTCATCGCGGAGTTCCGCGCGAACGGCGGCAAGGTCGCCGGCATGTTCGAGGGCGCCCCACTCATCCTCCTCACCACCACCGGCGCTCGGAGTGGCCGGCCCCACACGAACCCCGCGGTCTATTTGCGGGACGGCGATCGGGTCCTCGTCTTCGGCTCCAACGCGGGCCGCCCGAAGAACCCCGACTGGTATCACAACCTGCGGTCCGATCCCCTCTGTACCGTCGAGATCGGCACTGTCGACGGACGGGTCGAGACCTACGCCGCCCGAGCGGAGCCGATCGAGGGTGAGGAACGCGACCGGCTCTACCAAATCCAATGCGAACTCGACCCGGCGTTCACGGCCTACCAGGCCGGAACCTCGCGCACCATCCCCGTGATCGCACTGCACCGCGTCGATCGCTCAGCGGGCGCGGAACAGAGCCGGCGGAACCACGCGATCGCTCAGTTCCTCGTACGCGTACACGATGAGTTGCGCGGTGAACTCGCCGCGATCCGTAAGGACGTCGACGACTACTTCGCTGATCAGCACCTCACCGAGAAGGCGCTGCCGTCCGGCTCCCGGCGACCGCGGCTGGACCGGAAGCTGGACCGGAAGCTGGCCCAGCACTGCCTGCTCTTCTGCGACGCGCTCCACGGCCATCACACCAACGAGGACGGTGCCTTCGCCGACTTCGAGAAGCGGTTCCCCGAACTCGCCCCTGCGCTGGATCGGCTCCGCCGAGAGCACCGTCTGGTAGCGCAGGCGGTGACCGATCTTCAGGCACTTCTCGCCCGCCTCGCTCCCGAAACCGACCCCTTCGAAACCGACCCCCTCGAAACCGACCCCCTCGAAACCGACTCCCTTGAAAC